>JAGRHX010001083.1 GCA_020444775.1 Gammaproteobacteria bacterium | reverse complement strand
ACGACGAGTGCAACGGCTCGGACGTGTTCGGCTCGGACATCTGCACCTGCCGACCGTACCTGACCCACGGCATCGAGATCTGCGTGCAGATGGCGCAGCAGGGCGGCAACGGGCTCGTCATCTACAACCGCAAGGAAGGCCGGGCGCTCGGCGAGGTCACCAAGTTCCTGGTCTACAACGCGCGCAAGCGCCAGCAGGGCGGTGACACCGCGGCCACCTATTTTCAACGCACCGAATGCGTCGCGGGGGTGCAGGATGCACGTTTCCAGGAGCTGATGCCCGACGTCTTCCACTGGCTCGGCATCACGCGCATCGACCGTTTCGCGTCGATGAGTGACATGAAGCACGACGCCCTGGTCGCGCAAGGCATCGAGGTGGGCGAACGGCTCGATATCCCGCCCGGTCTGATCCCCGAGGATGCCCACGTCGAGATCGAGGCCAAGAAGGCGGCCGGCTACTACACCAGCGGCACGGCCCGTGACGGCGAGGAACTCGCCCGGGTGCGCGGCCGGGACATCCAGACTTGAGCACCGACGCGCGCGGGCAGACGACCACGACCCTGCACACGCTGCTCACGCCCGAGGCCGTTCGCGAACGCTGCAACGAGCTGTGGGCCGAGGCCGAGCGCGACGAGCTGGTGCACTTCCGGCTGCATCCAGCCGCGCTGGACGCCGTGGTTGACGAGGTGCTGGCGGAGATCCGCCACAACCATCCAGATCTGAAGGTGCCGGTGCACAGCCGCTGGCGGCATTTCGAGCTCGGCGGCCGTGACTGGTGGCAGACGCTGCGCGACTCGCGCGACTGGGATGGCGTCGATGCCATTGCGCGCAGCCGCTTCGACCTGGCGATCGTCTCGGTGCTGCTCGATGCCGGCGCCGGCGCGACCTGGCGCTACCGTGACCGCGAGAGCGGCCTGCAACTGGGCCGTTCCGAGGGGCTCGCGCTCGCCAGCCTGCGTCTGTTCGAAAGCGGACTGCTCAGCGCCGCGGCAAGCGGCGACCCGCTACGCGTCGACGCCACCGCGCTGTGCGCGCTGGACTCGACACATCTGGCACGCGCGCTGCAGTGCGATGAGCACAATGCGCTGCTCGGCCTGCCCGGTCGCTGTGCGCTGCTCAATCGCCTGGGCAGGACGCTGCTCGAGCAGCCGGACTGGTTCGTTCGCGACGGCGACTGTCGCCCCGGTCATCTGTACGACGCGCTGAAGAGCCGTGCCCGCTCGGGTCGGCTCCCGGCTCGCGAGATCCTGATCGCGCTGTTACTGACGCTGGGGCCGATCTGGCCGAACGGTCTGGTCCGAGATGGGCTCGCGCTCGGCGACGTCGGTATCCACCCGGGCATACGCCGCGACGATCCCAGCAATGCGCTGCTGCCGCTGCACAAGCTCTCGCAGTGGCTGAGCTATTCACTGGTCGAGCCGCTCATCGACAGCGGTATCGTGGTCACGGATCTGGACGCGCTGACCGGTCTTGCCGAGTATCGCAACGGCGGTCTGCTCATCGATCTGGGTGTGCTCGAATGTCGCGATCCGGACGCGCTGGAGCGTGAGCACGATCCGAGCGGTCCGCTGGTGGTGGAATGGCGGGCCTTGACCGTCGCCGCGCTGGATCGGATCGCGGCGCGTGTCCGGGAGCGACTGGCCATGGACGAGACCTCGCTGCCGCTGGCATCGGTGCTGCAGGGTGGCACCTGGGCGGCGGGCCGCCGTGTCGCCGCGCAACGACGCGCATCCGGCGGGCCACCGCTACGTCTGGCGAGCGACGGGACCTTGTTCTGATCCACGTCGTCGGCGATCGTCGCCCATGACAGCTCATGCCCCCGCACTTCACCGCAAGACCAGAGCGCTGATATGAACGAACCGCAGATCACGATCGTCGACCACCCCCTGGTCCAACACAAGCTCACCTTGATGCGGGACGTCAACACGCCCACCGCCAAGTTCCGGCAGCTGCTGCGTGAGATCAGCCTGTTGCTCGCCTATGAGGTATGCCGGGATCTGGACACCGAGATCGTCGAGGTGAGCACGCCGCTGGAGACTACCCGCGCACCCAAGCTCGAGGGCAAGAAACTTTGTTTCGTGTCCATCCTGCGCGCCGGCAACGGACTGCTGGACGGCATGCTCGACCTCATTCCATCGGCACGGGTCGGGCACATCGGTCTGTACCGCGACCCCAAGACCCTGGTGCCGGTGGAGTATTATCTGAAGCTGCCCGAGTCACTCGGCGACCGCTTGTGCATCGCCGTGGACCCGATGCTCGCCACCGGCAACTCGG
>JAGRHX010001082.1 GCA_020444775.1 Gammaproteobacteria bacterium | reverse complement strand
CCTCGGCGACGATCGAGGTGGCGAAGTCCAGAACCACCGGGGGACCGTCGGGGCGCGGTATGCCGACACAAAAGGGCGCGGTGGAGAAGCGCTTGTCGATGCCACCGTAGGGGGCGACCAGCACGCTGCCGCGGGCGTTGACGAAGTGAATGGATGCACAGCCGGCCTCGGCGGCCATCAGTGCCCAGCTCCCGACGCGACCGACGTGACCTGCATTGCGTAGGGCGACGATGTAGCAGCCATTGTTCTCGACCCGCGCCAGCGCGAACTCGACCGCTTGCTTGGCCATGGTGTGTCCCATGCCCCGATCGCCGTCGAGGATGGCCATCGCCGGGTTCTCGCTCACCACCTTGATCGTGCGTCCGGCGTGCAGCGTGCCGCTGTCCAGCCAGGTCACGTAGCGCAGCGTGCGCAGCACGCCATGGCTGTCATGACCGGCAAGATTGGCGTCGACCAGATAATGCGCGAGCAGCCGTGCTTCGTCCTCGTCACAGGAGGTTCTAGAAAAGATCTGCGCTATCAGGTTCTCCAGCCGCTCGGCGGCGATGGTGACGGGCATTGATGTACTCCACCTGCTCATGTAGGGGCCGGCGGTCCCAACCGCCGACAGCGACCGCGTATGCTACACCGCGGCCACGGCCAAAGCCGAGTCATGTGACTGGCTCGAATCGAGGTCCGTCAGAATGCATGGATCGATACGTGTCGCTTAGATGGCTTGGATGCCGGCTGTAACGCGGCGTAGTATCGCTACCGGGTACAGAGCTGGGAGCGACGATCATGAGTGGTGAGAATTGTCTTGAAGGGCTGAAAATCCTCGACCTCACGCAGTTCGAAGCAGGGCCCTCCTGCACCGAAGCGTTGGCCTGGCTGGGCGCCGACGTGGTGAAGGTCGAGAATCCGAAGGTGGGTGATCCGGGCCGTTACACCGGCCGCACCGAGGACGGCGTGGATGCCCTGTATTTCCTGCAGTACAACTCCAACAAGCGCTCGTTGGCCATCGATCTGAAGGATCCGCGCGGGCTGGAGGTGGTGAAAGGCCTCGCCGCGAAGGCGGATGTGATGATCGAGAACTTCGCGCCCGGTGCGATCGAGCGTCTGGGGCTGGGTTATGACGTCATCAAGGACCTCAACCCGTCCATCATCTACTGTCAGGTCAAGGGCTTTGGTAAGGGCAGCCCGTACGAGCGCAATCTGGCCTTCGACATGATCGCGCAGGCGTGTGGCGGCTTGATGTCGATAACTGGCGAGGAGGGTGGCCCACCGTGCAAGCCGGGAGCGACCATTGGTGACACGGGCACCGGGATGTTGATGGCGATCTCGATACTCGGCGCCTACATCCGCCGCCAGCGGACCGGCCAGGGTGAGCATCTGCAGGTGGCGATGCAGGACTCCATCCTGCACTACATCCGCAACGCCTTCACCTACATGGAGCGAACCGACGGCAAGGCCGCGCCGCGTGCTGGCTCGAAGACGGTGGGTGGTGGGCATCCGCCCATCGGCGTCTATCCCTGCAAGGGTGGTGGACCCAACGACTACGTGTACATCTACACCAGCGCTGCGAATCCTGAGCACTGGAACCGCTTGCTCAAGGTCATGGGACGCGAGGACCTGATCGGTGACGAACGCTTCAGCACACCGGCTGCGCGCTCGGCGCACCGTGCCGAGGTCGACGAGCTGGTCTCCAACTGGAGTCGTCAGCACGACAAGCACACCGCGATGCAGCTGGTCGGTGAGGCGACCATCCCGACCGGCGCGGTGCTCGACACGCGCGAGCTGGCCGACGACAAGAACTTCGAGGAGCGCAAGATCCGTCAGACCATGCAGCATTCGAAGGTCGGTGACTATGTCATGAGCGGCTGGCCGGTCCGCTTCGGTGCGGAGCCACCGCCGATCAAGCCGGCACCACTGCTCGGCGAGCACAGCGGGGAGGTGTTGGGCGACTGGCTGAGGATGGACCCCGACGCGATAGCCGCGCTGAAAAGCGACAAGATCATCGTCGAATAGGACGGTGTCGACTCAAATGCGGATTGATGGCCGTACACGATAGTCTGGGAGAACGAGGCAGTATGAAGGTTGGATTCATCGGACTGGGTACCATGGGGGCCAGCATCGCGCTCAATGCGATGAAAGGCGGACACGAGCTGGTGGTGAACGATCTGGGACGCAATGCTGCGGCTCGGCACCTGGAGGCCGGTGCGAGCTGGGCCGACACGCCGAGCGAGGTTGCGGCGCGTAGTGACGTGGTGTTCAGCTCCCTGCCCGGACCGGTCGAGGTCGAAGCGGTGGCGCTGGGCGAGGACGGGCTGATCAACGGCTTCCGTCCGGGTGGTGTGTACGTGGACCTGAGCACGAACTCACCAACCGTGATGCGACGGATCCACGCGGTCATGAAGGAGAAGGGCGTCGACGTGCTGGATGCGCCTGTCAGCGGTGGCCCCGACGGCGCGGCCAGCGGCAAGCTCGCCATCTGGGTGGGGGGTGATCGGGCGGTCTACGATCGAGTGTTACCGGCGCTGCGCTCGATGGGGGACCAACCCTATTACGTCGGGCCTATAGGCGCGGGCTCGGTCGCCAAGCTGGTGCACAATCTCAGCGGTTACATCGTGCAGACGGCAATGGCCGAGACCTTCACCATGGGCGTCAAGGCCGGCGTCGATCCGGAAGGCCTGTGGCGTGCGGTGCGTCAAGGCGCGCTCGGTCGGCGACGTACCTTCGATACCATGTCGCGTCAGTACCTGCCGGGGCGCTTCGACCCACCGGATTTCGCCCTGCGTCTGGCGCACAAGGACGTCAGCCTGGCGCTCGAGGTCGGACGTGAGTTCAAGGTGCCCATGCGTCTGGGTCATCTGACCTTGCAAGAGATGACCGAGGCGATGAATCGTGGCTGGGAAGGTCGTGATTCACGCTCGGCGATGCTGCTGCAGGAGGAGCGGGCCGGCGTCGAGGTCCGTATCCCGGCGGCGAAGGTCGAGGACATCCTCAAGAACGACTGAGGGTGCGCGGCTGAATGCGCCGCCCGGCCAATCGGCGTCGAGCCGTTGGCCGGGCGGTCAGCGTCTTGTCAGCCAGCGCTCGAGCTCATGGCGTTGCACCTTGCCGGTGGTGCTGCGTGGGAACCGCTCGAGCTCCATGAAGCGGATCTCGCGCGGTCGCTTGTACCCGGCCAGCACCTGCGCGCAGCGCTCCAGCAGGTCGGCCTCGCTCAGGTTGGGGTCGCTGCGTGCCACCATGGCGATGGGCACCTCGCCCCAGCGATCGTCGGGCTGGCGCACGACCACAGCCTCCTCCACGCCCGGGGCCGCGAGCAGCACCTGCTCGATCTCGGCGGGATAGATGTTCTCCCCGCCTGATTTGATCATGTACTTCACCCGGTCGACGAAGGACAAGCTGCGATCGGGGTTGCGTACGAACACGTCGCCCATGTGGAACCATCCGCCCCTGAAGTCCCGGCTGTTCGTCTCTGGCGCGTTCCAGTAGCCGCTGAACAGGGTGGGACCGCGGAAGGTCAGCTCGCCGGGCATGCCGTCTTCGACCTCCTTGTCGTCGGCGTCCACCAGCCGCACGTCGCACAGGCTGCTCTGGGTCTTGGCCAGGTCCAGCGGCGCCTCACCGATGCCGAAACGCCCGGCCGTGGCCGGTGGGGGCCCGGTCTCGGTCGAGCCGAAGCTGTTCACGAACGGCGCTCCGACCAGCCGCGTCAGCTCCGCGATCTGATGACGGGGCACCAGGTCGGCCATGGCACCGACCAGCTTCATGCCAGCCACGGGTCGTCCACGACGGGTCAGCTCGATGCAGAATCGGTCCACCGTGCCAGGCATCAGCAGCAGCCACCAAAGGCGCTGCTTCATGGCGATATCGACCAGGCGTTCGACCTCGAAGCCGTCGACGACGATGACCCGGCCGCCGCTGCAGAGCACCGCCAGCGACTGGTCCATCGAAGCCATGTGGAACAACGGTGGCCAGGCGACGAAGGTGTCACCGCCAGCCAGCTCCAGATCGGCGAAGTTGCTGTGGATCCGGGCAACCAGCGCGCGGTGTGAGACCAGCGCGCCCTTCGGCAGTCCGGTGGTGCCGCTGGTGTAGAGAATGGTCAGCCCGTCCTCGGGCTGCGCGACGATTGCGGGTGCTCCGCTCGAGGCCCGGGTCAGCAAGGTCTCGTAGTCGCGCTCGATCTCGATGATACGAGGCACGCCGTGGTCGATGCCGGCGAGCAACTCGCGATGCCGCCGCGAGACGAACAGCACAGCCGGCCGGGTCAGCTCGATGCAGTGCAACAACTCGTTTGGCTTCAGACGCCAGTTCTGCGCGCAGACGATGATCCCGAGCAGCGCGGCCGCCAGCGTGATCTCCAGATACTCGACACGGTTCTCGCTGAGCACGGCGATCCGGTCGCCGCGCTTCAGCCCGGCGTGGGCCAGCACGTTGGCCAGTTGGCAAACCCGCTCGTCGAGCCGCGCGTAGTCCAGCGAACGCCGCGCGTCCTCGATGGCAATCCGCTCCGGGTGACAGCATGCCCGCGCCCTGAACAAGGTGCCGATGGTGATTTGCGCGGCCCGGGCCGGGCCGTCCGCGTTGGTGCTGTCTGAGTCTGGTCGTTGCATGGGACCGGCTCCCGTCGATTGACCCCGTCCATCGATCCGTACGATTGACGCTGTCGGGTGAGTCTGGAAGGTGGCCGGGTCGACTTTAGGCCAGTCGTCGACGATCCAACAAGCAGTCCAGGTGTCGACCGACACGCTGCTTTGAAGGCGCTTTGACGAGCATTGGCATGGCACCGCGCCGCCCTGGGCTCGGCGGCCCTGGCCGGCCCTCGGCGTGCGGCTGGACAGTCGCAGCCGAGCGCTGCCATATTGCTTACATTCGCCTGTACCGCCGCTGTTCACCCATGGGGCGGACAGCGGCGCACGCGTTCTGGGAGAAGCAGCACATGAGCCTTGAGATTGTTCGAAGCGACGGCGTTTTTGGCGTCGAGATCCGCGGCGTGGACCTGTCGCGACCGCTGGACGATGGAACCTTCGAGCAGATCGAATCCGCATTCGACGAGCACGGAGTGGTGTTCTTTCGGGAGCAACGCATCACGCCGGCCCAGCAGGTTGCCTTCGGCCGGTGCTTCGGTGAGGTCGAGCACAACTACAACAGTGAAGAGTGGGGCGTGTCGGGACAGCCCGAGCTGTTCACCATCTCGAACATCGAACAGGATGGTCGCTTGCTCGGGCCACGTCGGGTCGGTGAGCGTTGGCACAGCGATATGTGTTACGCGGCACGCCCGCCACGGGCGACGATGCTGTACGCCCTGGAAGTGCCGGTGCTGCACGGCCTGTCGCTGGGCGATACCGAGTTCGCGAATGCCGCGGCGGCCTGGGACGCGTTGCCGGAACAGACTCGCAGGTACATGCGGCCGCTGCGCGGTGTGTTCGACTTCAAGGGCCGCAAGCGTGGCAATCCGGTCAGCGAGTCGGTTTCCAGTCGCTACCCCCCGGTCGAGCATCCGCTGGTCAGACGTCATCCGCGCACCGATCGCGAGAGCCTGTACGTGATGCGTGACGATTGCACCTCGGTGGTCGGATTGTCCGAGACTGAGTCCCAATCGGTCGTCGCCGCGCTCGCCGACCACATCATCCGTCCGGAGTTCATCTACCGGCATCGCTGGCAGGTCGGTGATGTGTTGATGTGGGACAATTGCACCGTGCAGCATCGGGCGGTGATCGATTATGCCTTGCCGCAACGCCGGCTGATGCATCGTCTGACCATTGCCGGTACCGAACCGCTATAGACCCGCGCGACGGGGACGCTGGCACCCGGCGCGCAACACCCGCGCCGGGTGCCAGCCCGACCACGGCACGCTGTGTCGCGTTCAGGCGCGACGACCGAAACCCGGAAGTGCACCTGGAGGTACACGATGAACGGCTATGACCTGGTTGCCCGCTGTCTGAAGGCCGAAGGTGTCGAATGGCTACCCTGTTTTCCGGCCAATCCGCTGATCGAGGCTGCGGCCAGGGTCGGGATTCGACCGGTGGTGTTCAGGCAGGAACGTGGTGGCATCAACGCGGCGGACGGCTACAGCCGGACCTGCGCCGGTGACCGGGTCGGCGTGTTTGCCTCGCAGTCGGGTCCCGGTGTAGAAAACTCCTTCGGCGGTATCGCGCAAGCCTGGGGGGAGGCCGTGCCGCTGGTCTTTCTACCCGGCGGGTACGGTCTGTCGAAGTACGATGTGGCGCCGAATTTCTCGGCCACGCGCAGCTATCAAAGCGTCACCAAGCTCGCCCTGTCCATCGATCGTATCGACCGGGTGAGCGCCCAGCTTCGGCGTGCCTTCCACACGGCACGTCAGGGTCGTCCCGGTCCGGTGCTGGTGGAGCTGCACGGCGACGTGTTGGCGCAGGAGGTCGCGGATGCCGCGGCCGACTACCGGCCGTCCACGGTGATGCGTTCGTCGCCCGCCGCGGGTGACGTCAAGGACGCGGTGGATGCGTTGTTGCAGGCGCGTAACCCGGTGCTCTGGGTGGGGCAGGGGGTGCTGTACGCGAAGGCCTGCGCGGCGCTGCGTGAGTTCGTGGAACTCGCCCAGATACCGGTCATCACCACCATGCAGGCCAAGAGCGCGTTCCCGGATGCGCACCCGCTGGCCTTGGGCTCGGCCAACCGTACCGCACCGAAGACCGTCTGGAAGTGGTTGGGTCGAGCCGATACCGTGCTGGCGATCGGCTCCGGTCTGACGCGTACGGTGTTCGGCATCGATATTCCCGCCGGCAAGCGGCTCGTGCATGCCAACGTCGACCCGCTGGAGATCAACAAGGACTATGCGGCCGACATCGGTCTGGTCGGTGATGCGCGGCTGACCCTGGAGGCCTTGAGCGACGAGCTGAAGGCTCGGGTCGGCGAGCAGGGACGCGCGCGCGACGACGCGCTGATCGCGGAGATCGCGGCGACGCGGGCTGAGTGGCTGGCCGAGTGGGCACCGTTGCTACGTTCCGACGAGGTGCCGATCAATCCATACCGGGTGATCGACGAGATCAACAAGGCCGTCGACCACGAGCAGACGGTGATGACCCACGACGCCGGCAATCCGCGTGACCAGATCATGCCGTTCTATACCGCGAGCCGGCCCTATGGCTACATCGGCTGGGGCAAGACCACGCATCTGGGCTACGGCATTCCCTTGATGATGGGCGCCAAGCAGGCGGACCCGTCGAAGTTCTGCATCAACTTCATGGGCGACCTGGCCTTCGGTCACACCGGCTTCGAGATCGAGACGGCGGTGCGGGCCGGCATTCCCATCACCTCGGTCGTGGTCAACAACCGCACCATGGGTGGCTACGACAAATCCATGCCCACGGCGATGCGCGAGTTCGGCGCGGGCAATCAGGGCGGTGATTATGCCGCGGTGGCGCAGGCACTCGGCGCGCGTGGCATTCATGTCGACGATCCAGGTCGCATCGGCGATGCGATCCGGCAGGCTCGCGCGGCCAACGCGGAAGGCGAGGTGGTCGTCATTGAGATTCAGACCCGGCAGGACACACGATTCTCCAGCTATCCGGAGCTGTTGAAGGGCTGATGTCCGAAGATGAATGCGGTCGGGTGAACGTGATCGGGTGAAC
>JAGRHX010001081.1 GCA_020444775.1 Gammaproteobacteria bacterium | reverse complement strand
GACAAGCTGAGCACCGATTTCGACGCAAGGTGAGCTTCGATCCGAAGGGAGCTGTGCTGGGCAATGTCGTGGTGGGAGGAGGCTTCAACAAAGTCACCGAACGCCTTATCTCCCTATCCCATCTTCGAGGAGCAGGATCTGCCGCAGCTCTTCCAATGTCGGTACTTCTCCTTCATCAGGTTCGGTTAGGGACCTGGCGAGATCGCTCTTCCGGACTTGGAGGTCGAGGATCTTCTCTTCCACTGAACCTGTGCATATAAAGCGAAAGACCATGACTTTCTTCGTTTGGCCGATCCGATGAGCTCGGTCGATGGCCTGGTTCTCTGCCGCCGGATTCCACCAGGGATCGATGATGTAGACGTGGTCCGCTTCGGGGAGATTGAGGCCCTCTCCGCCAGCCTTCAGACTGATCAGGAAGACACGTACGGTGGGGTCTTCTCTGAATCGAGCGATCTGGGCGGGACGGTCAGTGGTAGATCCCGTGAGGTAGGAGTACAACGGCGACGCGTCATCGTTGGACAGCTCGTCGAGGCGGGATCGGTACCGATCGAGGACTCCGACGTAGGAAGAGAAGATGAGGATCTTGTGCTCTTCCATGGACTGCTCGATGCACGACCACACGACCTCTTCCTTACTGCCCCAGTCCTCCTCCATCTCGACTACCAGAGAGGGTGCGCACGCGAATCGACGAAGGCGGACGAGCGTCCGCAGGATACCCATCCCGTGTCGGCCCTTCGAGAGTGAGTGGAGACCCTCTGTACGAATGCGGTCGTACTGAGCTTGTTCCGCCTCCGAGAATGAACAATGGACAGTTTGCTCTACCCTGTCAGGGAGATCTCGAGCAACCTCGTCCTTGCGTCGTCTCAGAAGGAATGGGCGGATTGCCTTTCGGAGGAGATCGACGTCCGCCTCGAGCTCCGTGATCCCGTCATCGGACTCGAGTTTCAGCACGACGGAGCGCTTCGATCCCGACGTCCGCCGTCGGCTGCCGAAGCCTCGTCTCGGCCCTAGGTATCCGGGATTGAGGAACTCGAACAACGACCACAGGTCGCTGAGGTGGTTCTCGACCGGTGTGCCGGTCATCGCCAGTCGATGCTCGGCCTGGATCAGACGACTGACCTTGGCCACCTGGCTGGCCGGATTCTTGATCGCGGTGGCCTCGTCCAGCACCGCGTAACGAAAAAGGATGTTGCGCAACGCGCCGATATCACGGCGTAGCGTGCCGTAGGTGGTGATGATCAAATCATGGTCGGAGAACTGCTCTCGCTGTCGCTCGCGGTCGCTGGCGGTGCCGGTGTAATCCAGGACCCGTAGATCCGGCACGAAGCGAATGGCCTCGGCCTTCCAGTTGAAGACCAGCGAGCGCGGCACCACGACCAGCGACGGGGACGCGGCCGACCGGTCGGCGGTGTCCGTCTCGCCACGCGTGTCCAGATGCTCAGCCGCCAACAGCGCCAGCACCTGCACGGTCTTGCCCAGACCCATGTCGTCGGCCAGCACACCACCGACCCGGGCCGCGGCAAGCGCGCGCATCCAGCCCAGACCTTCTTGTTGATAGCCGCGCAGCTCACCCTTGAAGCTGGGACCGGGGCTGGCGCGCTGTGGGGCATGCAGTGCCTGCAGGCGGTCACGCCAGGCCTCGAAACTGTGATCGATGTGGGCCTGTTGGCTCTGCGCGGCGAGCAGCGCGTCCAGCAGCAGCGTCTGGCTGGCTTCGAAGCGCACGCCATGCTCGGTCTGCTCACCCATGCCGATCAGCGCGCCGAATCGCGCCAGCCAGTCCTCGGGCAGCATGCCGTGCGAGCCGTCACCCAGACGCACCAGCGACGAGCCGCTGGCGGCTGCTTGTAGTATCTCCGGCAGTGGCACGCTCTGGGTGCCGAAGCTGAGCTCACCGGTGAGCTCGAACCAGTCCATGTTCGAGGCGATACCGACCTTGACCAGGCCGCCGGTGCGGATCGGGGCATTCTCTGCATCCAGCAACCAGCCGGCGTCCAGCAGCTGGCGGGCCAGCATTGGAAAGCGTTTGGTCGGGATCTCGAACTCGCCCTGCTCGACGTCGCCGCGCCGAGGCCTGGCGCCGGCCTCCTGCAGCGTCGCCAGGCATTCCCGTTCGAAGGCGCGGTCGCGCTGGATCGCCAGCGACTGCTCCGGAAGCGGGATGGCGTGTCGGGGATCGTGCGCGCTCACCCGGATCCGTTCGTAGTCGAAGCTCAAGGTGGCGCGCAAGCCGCTGCGCTGGGCGACCCGATTGCGTGCACGCAGGTTGCGCGAACGTCGACCGCCACCCGCACCCAGCCCGTGCACCGACAGATGCGCACGCGCTGGAGTCTTCACCAACTGCAGGCTGAGCTCGGTCGGGAACTCGGTCACCGCCGGCTGGGCGAGCGACCACCAACGTTCGACGAAGGCATCACGGTCGGCGCGCTTCACCTCGAAACCGTGCTCGCGTCTGAACACCTCCAGCCAGGCGCGTTGCGGTCGATCGGGATCGCGATCGTCGAGCAGGGTCAGCTCCCTGTCGATGAGCACCAGACCATCGTCCAGAACCAGCGTCGCCTCGCCCAGCGGCCGGCTGACAGGGGCGCTCTGGTCGCGCTTGCACAGCAGACCGTCGATCCGCCAGCCTTCGCCGTTCTCGGTGGCCTGGGCGTTGACCAGCAGCGACCACTCACCGGCCTCGTCGAAGCGCAGCTGCTGCAGGTCGCGTTCGCTGCTGGCGTTCGGATCGTCCTCACGCCGGCTGACCACGAGGCTGCCAGTAGCGGCCAGCGCTCGCAGCAGGGTCGGATAGGCGCCGCTGCCGAGCTGGAACTGGCGCAGACCCTCCTCCAGGCTCTGCTCCTGGGCATTCGGGTCGATGGGACGGATCGACAGCAGCTGGGTCAGCAGCCGTCGTTGCTCGGCGTCCTGGATGCGGTCCAGATCCTCGACCGTCAGCCGGCTACGTCGCAGCCGCCCCCAGTTGCCGTTCAGCAGCTGCTCCTGGTGCCATAGCTCCAGGCAGAGCACGCCAAACGCGCGCGAGTCTATGACGTTGACGACGAACCATAGCCGTAACGCCCGCGCGCCACTGTCGGTACGTCGCTCGGAGCCGCCGGTCTCGGCGCCCTGACGGTGCTCGATGCGGTCCAGCACGCTCGCCCAGAGCGGTTGGCGCAGGCCGTCATAACGCAGCCGCGAGCTGAGTCGGTTGCTGCTCAGCTCCCGCGCCAGACGGGTGTCCGGTACCCAGCTGCGTAGCTGGGTCTCCAGCTGTTCGCTCTCGGTCCACTCCAGATCCGGATCGATGTCGTTCCACAGTGAGCGCATGGTGCCACGATCATCGCGTTCGCTTTGATGCAGCAGCCTGCGCACCGGTGGTCCTTCGCTGGCCTGCCGCGCTTGCCCGGTGTTCCC
>JAGRHX010001080.1 GCA_020444775.1 Gammaproteobacteria bacterium | reverse complement strand
TTGCCGCGCATGTAGCCGATGCTGTAGAGCGAGTTGACGATCCACAGGGTCGAGGCGACCATCGCGAACAGCATGCCCAGGGGTTCCACCCTGAAGCCCAGCCCGAGGCCCGGCAGCACCTCGAAGAGCTGCAGCTCGGGTCGCCCCCCGGCCAGCACGGTCGGCAACAGACCAAAGACCAGCAGCATCAGCAGCACCGCCGCGCCCAACGAGACCCCTTCGCGCTGATTCGGACGTGGCGCGGACATGACCACCAGGCCCGCGGCCGCGAATGGAACCGCGAGCGCAAGTGCAATGAGTACGCTCGCGTTCAAGGGCGTTGCTCCAACAGTGCGCGGGCCGCATCGCTCGCAATGCCAGCGCTGAGCCCGGTATCGAGACCGAAGTACAGGTTGGCCAGCACCAGCAGCCACAGCGCGGCCTGCATCAGGGCAGGCGCCTCACGCGCGCGGTCGGTGAAGGTGCTGGGCGTGGGCGCGTGGAAATACGCCACCTCGATGATGCGACCGACGTAGGCGAGCGCGATCAGCGAGGTCAGCACGAGGAATACCGCCAGGATCGGATAGCCGGCCTCGAAGACCGCGTCCAGCAGCAGCCACTTGCTGACGAAACCGGCGGTGAACGGCACGCCGATCAGGCTCAGACCGGCCAGGCTGAAAGCCGCCATGGTGAACGGCATGCGTCGGCCGATGCCGCGGAATGCGGAGATGTCGGAGACGCCCACCCGGTAGACCACGCAGCCGACCGCGACGAACAGTGCCCCCTTCATCAAGGCATGGTTGAACAGATGCACGAAGGCCGCGCTCACGCCCTGGATCGAGGCCAGACTGACCCCCAGCGTCATATAGCCGACCTGGGCGACGCTCGAGTAGGCGAGAACGAGCTTGACGTCGCGCTGGTAGAGCGCCGCCAGCGAGCCCAGGGCGATGCCCACGCAAGACAGACCGGCCAGCACCGGGCCGGCGAACATCTGCTCGAAGACCAACGGCATGCCGAACAAATCGAAGGTAAAGCGGATCCAGATGTACAGCGAGACCTTGGTCGAGGTCGAGGCGATGAACACCGTGACCGCCGACGGCGCGGTGGCGTAGGCGCGCGGCAGCCAGGCATGTAGCGGGAAGATGGCGGTCTTCAGGCCGATGCCTACAGTGATGAACGCGTAGGCCATGCGCACCGTGAGGTTGTCAGACATGGCCGGCAAACGGGAACCCAGATCCGCCATGTTCAGGGTGCCCGTGACCCCGTACATCAAGCCGATCCCGATAAGGAAGAAGGTGCCACCGACCGTGCCCATGATCAGGTAGCGAAACGCCGCGCTGAGCGCGCTGCGATTACGCGCCATGCTGATCAGCGTATAGCCGGACAACGAAGCGATCTCCAGGAACACGAATACGTTGAACGCATCGCCGGTCGCGCACATCCCCAACAGCCCGGTCAGCGACAGATTCCAGGCCGTGTAGAACAGATACAGACGGCGCCGCGGAATCTCCCGCTCGACGCTGTCACGGGCGAACAACAAGGTGATCAAGCCCATCATCGAGACCAGCAGCATCACCAAAGCATTGGCGAAATCGATGCGGTACTCGATACCCCATGGAGCCGCCCAGCCACCCAACGCGTAGCTGATCGGTCCCTGCTCCACCACCTGCCCGAGCAACAGCACCGAGATGGTGGCGGCGATCGCCGCGACCACCAGCGAGAAGCTCCAGGCCCGGCGTCCGTCCGGAATCAACGCGCACAACGGCGCAGAGAGCAGTGGCACCACCACCTGGAGCACCGGAAGATGCACGCTCACGCTCATCGCTGCGCTCCTTCCCGGTCGGCATCACCCGACCAGCCGCCGGCCCGGGTATCGGGTTCCCGCACCTCATTCGGGTCGAAACGCGCAGCGCGCTCGTGTTCCATGTCGTCATCGGTATCCAGGCGATTGATCTCGTCTTCCTCCAGCGAGCCGTAGGCGCCATGGATGCGCACCACCAGGGCCAGCGCCAACGCGGTGGTTGCCACCCCGACCACGATCGCGGTGAGGATCAGC
>JAGRHX010001079.1 GCA_020444775.1 Gammaproteobacteria bacterium | reverse complement strand
CATCCAGATGCACGGTGGTATCGGCTTCACCGAGGACAGCGATGTCGGCTTGTACGTAAAGCGAGCCATGACCCTGAGCGCCTGGCTCGGTAACAGTGCCTTCCACCGGCGTCGTTTCACCCGGCTGCAGCGTCATGGCGCGGCGCTGGAGGCCACCCAGGCCGAGGATTCCCGGAGCAGAACATGACCGATTGGAACGCACTCAGTGACGACCGCTTCCGCACCGAGGTACGAGATTTCTTCGAGGCAAACTACCCGCGGGCGCTGCGCTTCCTGCCGCGACGATTGCGTTGGGACGAGTGCCGTGACTGGTATCTGTGCCTGTCCCGACAAGGCTGGATCGCACCGGCCTGGCCGGTCGAGCATGGTGGCATGGGGCTCTCGCCGAGCAAGCAGATCATCATGCTCGAGGAGCAGGAGCGTATCGGCATCGGCCGCATGCCCGACCAGGGCATCACCCAGGTGGGTCCCACCTTGATGCGCTACGGTACCGCCGAGCAACAGCGCCGCTTCCTGCCGCCGATCATCGCTGGCGAGAACATCTGGTGTCAGGGCTACTCCGAGCCCAACGCCGGCTCGGATCTGGCCAACCTGCAGACCACCGCGGTCTTGGACGGCGACGCGTACGTCATCAACGGTTCCAAGATCTGGACTTCGATGGCGACTGACGCCACGCATATGTACGTGTTGGTGCGCACCGACCGGGACGCACCCCGCAAGCAGGCTGGCATCAGCTTCATGTTGCTGGACATGACGACGCCCGGGATCAGCCTGCGGCCGATCCGCAACATTGCCGGTCACGAGGAGTTCTGTCAGGTCTTCTTCGACAACGTGCGGACCCCGGCCGATCACCTGGTGGGAGAGCTCAACCAGGGCTGGACGATTGCCAAGGCCCTACTGGGCTTCGAGCGGCTCGGGATAGGCAGCCCGCGTCGGCCACGCTATGCCCTGACCCGACTGGAGAAGGTCGCGCGCAGCCGTGGTCTGCTGGACGATCCCGTGTTTGCCGACCGCTTGACCCAGCTGCAGCTGGATCTGGCCGACCTGGGCTCCCTGTACGAACGCTATGTGGATCAGGTCCGGCGCGGTCAGACCCTGGGGCCGGATGTCTCCTCACTGAAGATCTGGGCGATGGAGCTGTATCAGCGGCTGTCCGAGCTGTTGCTGGAGGCGGCGGACGAGAAGGGGGCGCTGAGTGGTCCGGTCGAGTTCGGTGACGAGATGGTCGAGGTGCTTGCGCCGTTCTACATGTCCCGTCCTGGGACCATCTACGGCGGTTCGAACGAGATCCAACGCAACATCATCGCCAAACGGGTGCTGGACCTGCCACAGGAATGATTGAGCGCGCGGCCAGCACGGCCGCGCAAACCTCTGGCAAACATCTGGCAATCCTCTGGCCAACCGAGATCCGCGTGCCGTTCCCCAACCGGCAGGCGGCATCGGCTCGCTACCAGTCTTCTCGATCGTAGTCGAAGCGAAAGGCCGAGCCGTCCTGGACGAAGCGACCCGCCGACGGCAGCGGAAAGTGCATCATGCAGACCAGCGTGTTGTTCTCGCAGTGTCGCTCCATGAAGCTGCGACGCGTCGCGCTGGCCTGCTGTGGGTTGAAGTCCGGACGTGCCCGCCACTCCGGGTGACGGCACTGCACCGGGCTGTGCATCAGATCGCCACCGACCACGGCGTGCTCGCCACGCGAGGCAAGGCGTACCGCGAAGTGATCCGGCGTGTGACCCGGCGTGGACTCGAGCCACACCTCGTCGTCGAGCGCGTGGTCGCTACTGATGAGCTCGGCTTGTCCGGACTCGACCACCGGCAGCACGCTGTCGTTCATGGAGGGTGCGGCAGCCGGATCCTCGTGCGCCCGGAAGTACAGGAGCTCCTTCTTCGACATCAGGTAGCGTGCGTTGGGAAAGGTGGGTACCCAGCGACCGTTCTCGAGGCGGGTGTTCCAGCCAACGTGGTCATGGTGCAGGTGCGTGCACATGACGAAGTCGATATCCTCGGGGCGCAGACCGGCCGCGGCCAGATTGCGCAGGTAGGTATCGTCGCGTTTCATGTGCCAGGCGGGACGGTGCGGGCGGTGCTTGTCATTGCCGATGCAGGTGTCGATCATGATCGTGTGATGCGTGGTCCGCACCACGTAGCTCTGCATGGGCAGGATGATCTCGCCGCTTTCGAGAATATAGCCGCCCTGCTCGGAGAGCCATTCTCGATGTGGCGCCCAGTCCTCCTCGGTGGTATCAGGGAAGAACTCGAGCCCGGGGAAGGGCTGGCTCAGCTCGATGATCCTGGAAATCTGCAGATCCCCAATGCGTCTTTGCTTCATGCTGCACCTGTCACCTGATTGGCCACCCGTCCCATCTTAAGGCGTGCCAGCAATGCAGATCCAGCCGATCCGACCCGCTCTCATCCGTCTCGGCAGCGCCCGCGAGGAGGCACCGGCGCTGGTGCTGATTCACGGCGTGGGGCTGGATCGCAACATGTGGATGCCGCTTGCCGGGTGTCTGGGCGAGGACATCGGGCTGTATGTCTACGACATGCTGGGGCACGGTGCGTGTCCGACCGGCAGCACCGATCTTCGTCTGCACGATTTCGTCCACCAGCTCGAGCAACTGCTCGCGGCGGCGCACCTGCACCGCTACGCGCTTGCGGGGTTCTCGATGGGAGCCTTGGTAGCGCAGGCCCACGCGGTGCGTGGCCCGGTCGGCCTGGACCGGCTCATCCTGCTGCACAGCGTGCATCAGCGTGACGCGGCTCAGCAGGCCTCGGTACGCCAACGCCTGGAGCAGGCCGAGCGCGACGGACCCGCTGCGATCATCGAGGCTGCGCTCGACCGCTGGTTCACCGAGGCCTTCATTTCCAAGCATCCGCGGGTCGCGGCTGAGGTGCGACATCGTCTGCAGCGCAACGATGCGGCTGGCTTCCTCGCCGCCTATCGGGTGTTCGCAGGACGTTTCGGACTGGGTCCTTTCGCGCTCGATCGTATAGATTGTCCGACGCTGGTCGCCACCGGCGAGCTGGATTCCGGCTCGACACCGGCCATGAGCCGGTCGCTCGCCGCGTTGATCGCCAATGCGCGCTACGAATTGTTCGAGGGGCTCGCGCACCTGGCGCCCATCGAGGCGCCCGAACGCGTCGCCGACAGCGTGCGCAGGTTCGTGCTGTCGGCTGGGTGAACGGGCATCGTTCGGCTTGACGGGGAGTTTGTTGCATGAACCAGGACCCATTCTCGCGCTTGCGTCTGATCGACGAGGCGTTGGTCGACAAGGCGCGTGCCGCCGCCGAAGCCGCGGTCGGCGCGGCGCAGCTGCAGGAACTGCAGCCGAGCGACGAGCCGGCACACATCTATCAGGCCCGCTCACCGGCCTTCGAGACGGAGCCGGCATCATGAGTGGCACGCTGGCCTTCATGAGCATCAGCGAAGCGGCGCGACGCATCGCCGAACGTTCGCTGTCACCACTGGAACTCGTCGATGCCCTCATCGAACGTAGCGAGCGGCTCGACCCGATACTGAACGCCTACCTGCTGCCGACCTTCGAGCAGGCCCGGGAGGCCGCGCGTGCGGCCGAGACGAGCGGCTCTACTGGCGGTCAGGACCGTGGTCCGTTGCACGGTATCCCCTTCGGTCTCAAGGACATCATCGACACTGCCGGCATCCGCACCACCTGTCACTCGAAGATCCTCGAGAACAACATTCCACGGGAAGATGCCGAGGTTGCCCGCAGGCTCAAGTCCGCCGGGGCCATCTTGATGGGTAAGCTGTCCACCCACGAGTTCGCATTTGGCGGCCCGAGTTTCGATCTACCCTGGCCACCGGCTCGCAACCCCTGGAACATCGCTCATCATCCGGGTGGCTCGTCCAGCGGTTCGGGCGCGGCGGTGGCGTCCGGCATGCTGCCACTGGCGCTGGGTAGCGATACCGGTGGCAGCGTTCGCAATCCCTCCTCATGCTGCGGGCTGGTCGGCATCAAGCCGACCTATGGTCTGGTGCCACGCAGCGGCGTGTTCCCGCTAGCCTACAGTCTGGACAACATCGGCCCTATGACCCGGACGGTCGAGGACAATGCCTTGGTGCTGCAGACGCTGGCCGGGCCCTGTCCACGCGATCCGGCCAGCGCGCAACGGCCGGTGGACGACTTCCGTGCCGGCCTTTCACTGGGGGTGAAGGGGCTGCGTATCGGCATCCTCGAGCATTTCCACACCGAGGACATGCAGGCAGAGACGGAGACTGCCGCCGCGATACAGGCGGTGGCCGATGTGCTGCGCTCACTCGGTGCGAGCGTCGAGCCGACACGTGTACAGCCCTTGCAGACCTACGCTGCCGGCAACCGAATCCTGCTCACCGTGGAGGGCTATGCGGTGCACCGCCGCTGGCTGACCGAGCGGCCGCAGGACTACGCGGCCATGACCCGTGAGAAGCTGCTGCCCGGCGCCTTCATCTCCGGACCTGACTATGTCGACGCGCTACGATTACGCACCCGGCTGCGCGACGAGTTCGAACGCCATATGGCGCATTTCGATGCGTTGATCTGCGTCTCGTCGATGGAGCCACCGTGCCGCATAGACGATGCCCAGGAGGTGGCGCGCACCTATCCGCGTCAGGCGCGTGCGCCGTTCAACTTCCTCGGCTGCCCGGCGCTGGTCACACCGTGCGGCTTCCACAGCAGTGGCCTGCCACTGTCCGTGCAGTGGGTGGGCAAGGCCTTCGACGAGCCCATGCTCTACAGGATCGCCGCGGCCTATGAGCGGGAGACCGGCTGGACCGATCGTCACCCGTCCATCTGAGCGTCTGTTGCCGATCGCACTCTGCCGGCCGAGCCGGCGCACGGGAACCTGTCGGGCCCCGTACGCCGCTCGCTTCACGCGCCGCGGCGCAGCTCCGTGAACAGCACGCGGTGATCGATTACCTTCTTCACGCCCTGGATCTCCTCGGCGGCGACCCGCAAGGCGGTTCGTTCCTGCTCGGTGTCGACCACGCCCCATACCTCGACGACGCCATCACTGACCATCACGTTGCTCGGGTTGGCGTTGCCCCAGCTGCTCTTGTGCATGAGGTCGAGCAGGGTCTGGCGAATGGTGCGATCGTCGCTGGTCTGGGCCGGGACCGCGGTCTTCTCTTTCTGGCTGGCCAGGGCGTGCAACAGGTTGGCTCGGCTGACCACGCCGACCACCCGGTCATTTTCGACGACCGGCACACGCTTGATGCGCTTGCTCTCGAGCAGATGGGCAATCTCGCCCAGTGAGGTGTCACGCTGCACCGAGATGACCGATGCGGTCATGACGTCACCGACCCGGTTGCTGTGGGTCTTCACGTAGGCATCGGCGGCGGTCTCGCGGCTGGTGAACATGTTCAGCCACCACGAGCCGGTGCTCTGATCGGTGCCGATCTCGGCGCGGTGCATCAGATCCCCTTCACTGACGATGCCGACCAGCTTGCCCTGTCCATCGAGCACCGGCGCGGCGCTGATGTGGTTGTCCAGGAACAGCTTCGCGCAGTCCAGCACGGTGGTGTCCGGGGTCACGGTTATCACGTGTGTGGTCATGACGTCTGCAGCGTTCATCGCGTTCTCCTCGAGTCATGTTGTTGGTCTGTTGTATGGCCCGCGTCAGGCTTTGCGCCAGGCCGGTTGCCGGATCGAGCCGGTCCCCAGGAGTGCTGCCGGAGCATCCGTCGCGGACTTCGCGGCGCGCCTACGCCATGAGTCTATCTGCCAGTCTCTTCTATCTGCCTGTCTTTTCCATCCGCCTGTCGTTGCTCGACCAGCGTGATCGACGCGTGTGCCGCCGACCCCAAGCGTGCGTGGCAGCTCCTGCCGAGCAACCTGCGTGAGTAGCATCACGCATACCGTTGGCGGGCATCATGACCCCGGTCAAGCACCTCCCTCCGATCGAACATCTGGCTTCGTCCTTCAAGCAGTCAGGACGATGGGACAGCTGGGGTGCGCGCGTAGCGTCGAGATGGCCTGGGCGGCATCGGGTGAGCCGACCGCTCCCCCGAGGTCCGGCTTGCTGCCATAGGGCAGGATCAAGGTGACGGGTCTGCGGCTCGCCGCGCGCGCCAACAGAGCGTCGAGCGAACCATCGATGACGACCTCGGTGCTCAGTGCTGGCGGTGGCTCGAGGCCACTGGCCTGGCCTTTCAACACTGTGATCAGACGGCTGGCGCCGGCTTGATTCGCGGCGCTGACCAGCACGTGCAGCGGGCGCGACAGCTCGCGGGCCAGATCGATGCCCAGCTGCAGCGCGCGTCGCCCGGCGGGTGTCCTGTCGAGCACGCTGATCACCGGTTGGCGGGGCTCCGGGAGGACTCGTGTCACCACGCCCAGCCGTGCCGGCGAGGACCGCACCACCAGCACGTCCAGCTCCGTGAGGCTTTGTGCCAGCGCCGGTGCCACCGCGCCATGCAGGACCTTGAAGCTGCAACGTACCCCGGCGCGTGCGGCTTCTCCCTCCAACGTGCGGCGCGCCTTGGCCGCTTCCTGTTCCAGCTCCTGTGCGATCACGCCGGCGCTGACCGGTCTGCGCACGTTGGTGGTGCGGCAGATCTCGAAGGAGAATGGCAGACCGGCGAAGCGCAGCAGATCCTCCTCCTGCACGAACAGGCCGAACAGCTCGGCGGTGGTCTTGGCGGCGAGCGAGATGATGGCCTCGCTCATCGCGTCGATGCTCGCGCCCATGGGTAGCTCGAGCCCTATCCTTCGGATTGGCTGTTGCGTCATGGCGCCGCGGCCGGCGGTGATCTTGCGTGTGGTCTGCGCGCCTTCACTGCCGGCGCGTTTCTTGCGCGCCCGGGTGGTCGTGCTGGTTGCCGGACCTGTGGGCGAAGACATGCGTTTGGCATTCATGACTTCCGATCCTCTTTGCCACGCTTCTCCTGGCGCTCGCGAAGCCGGGCCAATTCAATCAGACGCATCTCGACCCGGCCGTTGACGCTGTTGTTTGGATAGCGGCCGTTGGTGCCACGACTGCCGGCCTCGAGGCCGGTGAGCAGACCGATGCCCTGATCGATGCGCTCTATGGGATAGACATGGAAGCGACCGGCCGACACCGCCTCGCGTACCGCCTGCTTGAGCATCAGGTGCTGGACGTTGCTGGCCGGAATCAGCACGCCCTGTGTGCCACTCAGGCCACGCGCCTGGCAGAGGTCGAAAAAGCCCTCGATCTTCTCGTTGACACCACCGATGGCCTGCACCTCGCCATGCTGGTTGACCGAGCCGGTGACCGC
>JAGRHX010001078.1 GCA_020444775.1 Gammaproteobacteria bacterium | reverse complement strand
CAGTTTGAGAACTTGGAACGCGCCAGGACTCGCCTGATCATCGTCGTGCCCGCGGTCTTGCTTATGGTGTTTTTTCTGCTGTACTTCAGCCTGAAAAACCTACGGGATGTCGTCATCATCTACACCTGCATCCCGTTTGCGGCCGTCGGTGCTATCTTCGCGTTGTGGTGGCGCGACATCCCTTTCAGCGTCAGCGCCGCCGTCGGGTTTATCGCTCTCACGGGCATCGCCGTGCTCAACGGGCAGATCCTCATCACCGCGATCCGCGACACACTCAACACCGGCCAGCAGAGCAAGGACGCGATCATTGCGGCCTCGAAGACCCGCCTCCAGCCGGTGCTCGCGACGGCGATCACTGATATCGCTGGGTTCGTCCCGATGGCGATTGCAACGGGGGTGGGGAGCGAGATCCAGCGACCGCTGGCGACGGTGGTAATCGGCGGCATGGTCACGTCGACGCTACTCACCTTGTTTGTGCTTCCGGTCATCGCATCCGTCTTCATGAAAGAAAGTGCGCAGGTTGCTGACTCGGAGCGTGATCAGTGAGCGGCTGCGACTGTGGAAAGGATGCCGTTGGTCTGGAGCAGCGAACGCTCATAGCGCTACTCACGATCAACGGCGTGATGTTCGTTGCCGAGGTGATGGTTGGATGGATCGCGGAGTCCACCGCGCTGCTGGCCGACTCGCTTGACATGCTGGCAGATGCCACGGTGTACGGCATCGCGTTGTACGCGGCGAGCCGGTCCGGCGGCGCACAGCGGACTGCAGCGCGAGTGAGCGGCGTCCTTCAAATCGCGCTGGGTCTTGGAGTTTTGGTCGAGGTAATCCGCCGGGCGGTGTTCGGCAGCGAGCCGACGAGTCATCTGATGATTGGAGCTGGGACTGTCGCGCTTGTTGCGAATCTGATCTGTCTCCGGCTTATCGCAAAGCATCGCGAGGGCGGTGCGCATATGCGAGCGTCTTGGATCTTCTCGAAGAACGATGTCATCGCGAACACTGGCGTGATCGTAGCGGGGCTTCTCGTGATGGCATTGGGTAGCCGCGTTCCTGATCTCTTGGTCGGTTCGATTGTCGCCGCGGTTGTGATTCGTGGGGGCGTTCAAATCTGGGCGGACTCAAGCAGAGACGCAGGGGTCCGGAACTGATTTCTGCTGTAGGTACATCCTCTCACGGTTTCAGGTAGGTGTCCCCCCTCACCCCCGGGTGCCCGACGGGCATGGCTGGCCTTGGTGGTGAGACTCGGGCACCGGATGGCGGGTCCTGCGAACGGGCTCCCCGAGGCCCCGGCAATCCCTTGAACGGTCCAACCGCACTGAACCTCGGTAACCCCCAATAATCTTGGCAGTGTCAGGGATGTCCCGGCAATCGATCCGTCTCGGTCAGGTCTCCGGATCTCAAGCAACGCTCGGCAAGAGCCGAGGTAAACTAAACGCGTGAAGTATCGCCCGCTCGCCATCCTGCTCACCGCGATCATCGCCTTTAACGCCCTCGCTGGCGGTGTTGGCGGCGTGGCTGTACTGTGCTTCGGAGGCGGCCATCAACACGCACCCGCAGAGTTCGATCACTGCGAATCCTCGTGCAGCCACGATGCGTCATGGCCACTCCCCGTGCCCGCGGGAGAGCATGAGCACGACTGCGGTTGTACCGATGTCGAGATCACGACCGCGGAACTCCTGACACTGCCCCGGAGTGACACTGGGAGCGATGTGCCGCCCGCGATCGTCATGTCTCCCTCGTGGGGCGTCATCCTTGCGGAGACCGGCCTTGGTCGCCGCGGCCCGCCGATGCCGCCGCCTTGGTTTGACCCCGGCGGGGTCCACAGGCTCGCGATCGTGGCGAGCGTTCGTCTGACCATCTGATTTCTGTCTGTTCCTTCGCGCGTGCCGCGGCGGCGTTGTCCGTTGCGGCTGTCATCGCTTTGGACCCAGACAGGAATCACAAACAATGGACAATCTGAAACGCCCGCGTCGAACGCGGGTCATGCTGCCGGGCCTCGGCTCGACATTCGCCCTGATCGCGCTGGCGGGCTGCCAGTCCTACGAGCGGGTACCGCTGGAGTTGGCCGACCATCGGGCCGCGCTCGACGCACGGCTCGCTGCCACTGAACCCATCTCGGATTTCGTTGAGCGGCTCTCCGAGGCCGGCAACCAGGTGCCGGAGCGGTTCGACCCGAACGACGGGCTCTCACCCGCCGAGGGCGAAGTGCTCGCCCTGTTCTATAACCCCGACCTCCGGCTCGCTCGCCTCGATGCCGGTGTCGCACTCGCGACCTTCGAGACGGCGGGGCTGTGGGAGGACCCGCAGTTCGGTTTCGACGGGGCGGAAATCCTCTCGCCGTCGGGGCCGTTCGAATACGGACTCACGCTGAGCCTGACGATCCCGATTTCGGGTCGGCTCGGCGTCGAGAAGGATCGGGCCGG
>JAGRHX010001077.1 GCA_020444775.1 Gammaproteobacteria bacterium | reverse complement strand
GCGCCGCGACGCAGATGGGGCAGTTGTTCTCGATGAGCGTGATCGTGCCGTCCTGGTTCTTCCTGCACTCCGCCATGTACCCCTCGCGGGTGCGGAGCTGGACGAGCGCCTTGACGCGGCGCATGAGGGGCGCGTCGTCGGGCGGGAGCTGCGAGCGGTAGCGGGCGACCTGCTTCTCGGTGCGCGCGAGGACGAGCTCGTCGAGCGCCTCCACGCCGAAGCGCTGGCGGACGCCCTCGAGGATCTCCATGGCGAGGTCGGCGTAGCCCTCGGGGAAGCGCGACGCGGCCTTCTCGGTCAGCCGCCAGATCTGGGCCGGACGTCCCTTGGGACGCCGCTCGTTCTCGAACGTGACCAGGCCCTGCTCGTCCAGCTTCTTCAGGTGCTGGCGGACGCCCATCGCCGTGAGGCCGAGGCGCTCCGCCAACGCCGCCGCCGTCCTGGGACCCCGGGTCTTGAGGTCGAGGAGGATCTTCTCGCGCGTCCCTTCCAGATCCATCATGGCCACCGCGCCCGTGCGATGCGGGGAGCTGTGCGACTCCGACGACCTCGTTCCGCCGGTGGCGACCCGACGCGAAACCGGGCTCCAGCCAACGACGGGGGATGATAACCGCAATTCCCTCGGGGCGTGACCCGGGAGACCGCGATTTGGTGCGGACGCCGCGGAGGTCGGACTCGCGCTGCGGCTACTCGACGGTCTGTAGCGCCTCGCGTATCCGGTTCGCCAGGGCCGGTTGCGCAGCGGCGCCGCGCAGCGCCTCGACGAGGACGGCGCGCGCCGCGTCGAGGCGCCCCGCCTCGGCCAGCGTCAACATGCGCCAGGCGCGGCCCATGACGAACCCCGGTGCCTGCTGCAGGCAGGCGTCGTAGGCTGCGATCGCCTCGTCGAGCCGGCCCACGGTCCACAGCGTGTGTGCGCGGTAGTTGTTCATGAAGGCCGGCGGCAGCGGGCTGGTCGCCATCGCACGGTCCGACAGCTCGATCGCCTCCCGCGTGTCGCCGGCGTAGCTCAGGTGCACCGCCAGCAGCATCATGCAGTCGGCGTCGCTCGGCGCCAGCTCCATGCAGCGGCGCCCGGCGCGCAGGCCGTCGTCGAGCCGGCCGGCGAAGGGGTAGGCGAAGCTCAGCCCCAGGTAGCTTGCGGACAGCGCCGGATCGAGGGCCACGCCGCGCTCGATCTGCGCCACCGCCTCGTGGATTGCCTCGGGACGCTGCGGGCCGTCGAAGCGCAGCGCCCAGGCGACCGCGTTGACCATGCCGAGGTGGGCCCAGCCCGGCGCGTACTGCGGGTCGATCGCCACCACCTGCTCGAGCAGCCGCCTTGCCTCGGCGCTGTCGGCGGGGTTGTAGCGGTGCTTCAGCGCGATCGCGCGCAGCGTCATCGCATAGACGTCCATCGACGCCGGCGCGCGCCGCAGCGCGCGCGACTCCTCGCTGACGCGGAGCGTCGAGTGCAGCGTGCCGGCGAGGCGGCGCACCAGCGCATCGCGCAGCGCGGGGACCTGGGCGGCGGTCACGTCACGGCTGTCGGGGGCCTGCACGACCGAGATTGCCTCGTTCGACGAGTTCTCCTCCCTGCTGGCCGACGGCGCGCAAGACTGGCACCACATCGTCTTCGACACCGCGCCCACTGGGCACACCCTGCGCCTGCTCAGCCTGCCCAAGGCCTGGACCGGATTCCTGGACGGCAACGACCGCGACGCATCGTGCCTGGGCCCGCATTCGGGCTTGAAGATGCAGGAGGCGCGCTTCCAGGCCGCGCTCGACGCGCTGGGCGACCCCGCCAAGACCACCGTCGTCCTGGTGACCCGACCCGATCGCGGCGCGATCGAAGAGGCCGCGCGCACCTCGGTCGAATTGCGCGAACTGGGCCCGAACAACCAGCGGCTGGCCATCAACGGCGTGTTCCATGCCATCGACCGCAGCGATGCGGTGGCCTGCGCGATCGAGGAACCGGGGCAGCAGACGCTGGAGGCCCTGCCGTCCACGCTGCGAGCGCTGCCGCAGGACCGGATGCCGCTGCGCCCCTTCGATACCGTCGGCCTGCCGGCCCTGCGTGCGCTGCTGGTCCCAGGCGTTGCGCCGGTCGTCCTGCGCGCGGCGGCGAAAGGCGGGGAGGGTGCTCAACAAGAGCGTGCTGGCGGCTGGAACGCACGATCCCTTGCTGCAGGCCCGGCTCGCGGGCGAACGCAGGCAGATCGAACGCATCTCCTCAGGCCTTGCACAGCGGCTCTACGCGCTGCCCTGGCTGCCGGTGCCACCGATCGGCCTCGATGAGTTGTCGAAACTGGTCCAGGCACCGGCGCGGGCAGCTGCTGTCGCGGCCTGCACCGCCCCGCAACCTGGAGGCTTGCCATGTACGGATTCACCACCACGCTCACCGGCCTGTCGTTCGACGAGGCCATCGTGAAGACCACGGCCGCGCTGAAGGCCGAAGGCTTCGGCATCCTGAGCGACATCGACGTCCAGCACGCGATGAAGGAGAAGCTCGGCAAGG
Source organism: Gammaproteobacteria bacterium (assembly GCA_020444775.1). The sequence continues at coordinate 1,910 of JAGRHX010001077.1, read as the reverse complement.
ACATGCCGCCCTACCGCATCCTCGGCGCCTGCAGCCCGCCATTGGCATACCAGGCCGTGACGGCAGTTCCGGACATCGGGCTGCTGCTGCCTTGCAACGTGATCGTTCGCGAGGAGGGGCCCGGCCGTGTCGTCGTCGGATTCCTCGACCCGCAGATCATGGTCAACCTGGTCGGCAAGCCCGAAGTGCGGGCCGTAGCCGATGCCGCCGAGCAGCGCCTTCGTCGGGCCTGCGAAAGCCTGGGCGGCAGCGCGAGACTGGCGCCCTGAGCGCCTCGGCTGCGACCGAGAGTCCCATTTGCAGTCGTTCGCCAGCGACTGCAAATGGCCGGACGGGTACCGAGACAGTACCGTTTGGGCGCAGTCCGACCAGCGTGCCTCGGCAGAGGCTCCTGACAACGCTACTCCAAACGGTCCCGTCGATGCGGCGCGATCGCTTCAACTCATGACCAGCGGCCACGAACAGCCCCTCTGGCGTGAACTGATCGCCGCCGACACCGAGGGAGATGAAGCCGAGCTGCCGAAAACGGTACGCTGCCGAGACCCTTCCGACCCTACGCGGCGATCGGTTGGACCTCCTCGGCGAGCTGCGCACCCTGGTCGCGCTCGATCACCTCGAGGTCGTACTGCGCCTGCAGGTTCAGCCAGAACTGCGGCTCCATGCCGAACGCGAGACCCAAACGCACTGCGGTGTCCGCCGTGATGGCGCGCTCGCCAGCGCAGATCTCGTCGATTCGCCGCTGCTGCACGCCGATGGCCTTGGCCACGCGGTAGCGCGTGATCCCCATCGGCTCGATGAAGTCTTCGAGAAGCACGGAGCCTGGGTGCACGGCGGCCAGCTTGCGGCCGGTCGCGATGCTCTTGAAGCTCTCGTGCCTCAGTTCATTACGTGCGATGCCCATTGCTCACTCCATGACCGCTGACCCTCGCGAGTCAGTGATAGTCCACGATCTCCACGTCAAACGCGTTGCCGTCCTTCCAACGGAAGCAGATGCGCCACTGGTCATTGATGCGGATGCTCCACTGGCCTTTGCGGTTGCCCTTGAGGGGCTCGAGCCGATTGCCTGGGGGAACCCGCAGCGACTCGATGGACGGCGCGGCGTCGATGATCTTGAGCTTCCGTCGCGCTGTGCCCTGAATCTCGCGAGGCAGGCCGCGCACCTCCAAACCCCGAAAGATCGCGGCGGAGCGCCTGTCTGCGAAGCTTTCGATCATGGTGATAGTATCGGCCGGAGATACTAATGCTGTCAAGCGATAGTAAGTCCGCCCTGAACAACTCGTTGTCAGGCCCTCAGTGACGCCGGCTGCGCTGACGCGGCGCCAGTGATCAGCATCATCGCCAGCGCGATCTGGCCGACGAGGGCGCAGTAAAGCACCCGCAGGTGCGCCAGGATCATCCTCAGGTTGTGCCCGGCGCCGCACAGCAGCGCGTGCATCGCATCGCCCAGCGTTCCATTGAGCCAGTTGCGGTTCAACAGCCCATCGGTCTTCATGTGCCCGATCACCGGCTCGATGGCCTGCCTGCGCTTGAGCAGCTTCTTCAGTGCTCGCGGTAACCGTCGCGTGTGGCTGACCAGCAGCCGCGCTCCACAGGTGGCCTGCACGCCGCGGTAGCTGCGGTCGACCAGCGCGATCTTCGGGCGCACGTCGGTCAGGATCTCGACCTGCTCGAGCTGGCTGTCCACGGTATGCCCGTCGTATGGGTTGCCCGGCATCGAGCGCATGCCTACGACCAGCCCCTCCTTGGCCGTCACCGCCACCGAGACCTTCACACCGAACGGGCATAGCCCGCAGTTGCTCGCCACTGGCTACAACCGGCCGATCACGACGCACGACCCGACCGCGCACGCCGAGATCGTCGCGCTGCGCCACGCGGCGACGCTGCTCGGCAACTACCGGCTGCCCGGCTGC
>JAGRHX010001076.1 GCA_020444775.1 Gammaproteobacteria bacterium | reverse complement strand
GAGGCCCATCGCAACCGCAGCTACTGCAACCTCAACAGCGCTCGCTTCGACAAGACGCTGCGCTTCGCACCCGGCGGCAAGACCTGTGACGATCCCGGCGTGCAGGACGTCGACCTCGATGTTGCCGAGTACCTGGTCTATAGGTTCGAGTCGGAACCGGAGTATTCGAGCTTTGCCGATACCGACGGTGATGGTCGCGGCGATCTCGAAGAGCGCGTGGTGCTGTCGTTGAACCCGCCGCTCACCGAGCCCGGTACCGCGTGCGACGCCTCGAGCTGGCCGGCGACCGCCGTCAACCATCGGATCGGCGCGCCGGTGCCGGTGGCGGCCGCGGTGGTGCGCGAGAGCGGGCGCAAGGTATATCGATTCGAGGACCCGGTGCCGGCGGCCAACAAGGGCAACGTTTACTGGTATCGGATCATGGTGCGCGATACCGATGGCAACCTCAGCCCGTTGTCGGCGCCGGTGCGCGCGCTGTTCCCCGAGCGTGCCCGGCCGCTGCGCTGTGACGACCGCGATGCCATCAGCGAGCGACGTTGCCGCTACTCGGCGACCTCCCAGGGGGTGCGCACCGATCCGAAGACCGGCGATCCGTATGCGGTACCCTATGCGCTCGATCCCACCGCCGACGCGGCCTTCGTGCGTACCACCTGCCAGGAGGCGGACAAGGATTTCGCCGATATCCGCCCGCTGCAGGTCGACGCCAAGGGTGAGCGTGTGGTCCCCCGGACCCCGGCGCTGTGCGAGGTGCTGGTGGACCGCTGCAATGTCGACGCGCCGATGCGTATCGACTTTCTCTCCAACACCGGCGAGGTGCTGGCCGGGACCAATACCAGTGGCGCCTTCGCGTTCTGCCCGAGCCAGCTGCCGGCAAGCCTCGTGCAGCAGGCGGTGCTGCGCAAGAGCTGCGAGGACGCGAGTTTCTCGCCGGTAAGTCCGGGCTCGACCTTGCGTGGCGCGCTCGCCCTGAATTGCCGTCCGGAACCGGACGAGTGTGTGAACATCTATCGCGAGATCGGTGGTCGCAGCTATCACTACAAGCGCTTCTGTCCGCCGGTGCCGAACCCGATCGTCCTGGATCCGGCGGACCTGGCGACCCTGGGCGGCGGCGAGCAGACCTGTCTCGGCATCGCCAACGTCAATCAGAACGCCGAGGTCGGCAGCAAGCTGCAGTTCTGTTTCCGGCTGCCCGCGATCAAGAAGCCGGGCCCGCCCAATCCCATCGAGATCCGCTTCCAGGACGGCAGCCAGAAGGCGACCCTGAGCTGGGCCGCGCCGCAGACACCGCTGGCCGGCACCCTGGTGCAATGGTTCATGAAGGGCGCGCTCGAGAACAGCGCGACGCCGACCGCGTTCAGCGATTTCTTCGCCGATGCCGGGGTGCCCGCGCACAACGCGGTGACGCAGCAGAACGTGGACATCACGCCAGAGCCCGCCGGGGACGAGTGGCAGGAGGAGTGGTGCTTCCGCGCCCGCGCCGTGGGCCTTGGCAGCAATGCCAATCTGTCCGACTGGTCGGCGACCCGCTGCGGCATTCGCAAGCCAATCGTCGAGCCGCCGCCGCCGAACATTCCCTGGCCCGAGGTGCCGGCAACGCCCAAGGCACCGGACATGCTGGCGCGCTACATGACCGTCGATAAGATGCCGGCAATCCTGCTGTCCAACGACGAGTTGGATCTGTATCGACACTGTCCGGACGACATCATCAATCTGCCGCCGGTGTGCCGCGACGGTCCGCGTGACAAGCAGAGCTGCCTCAATCGCGGTCGTGACGGCGAAGGCGCGACGCTGGTCCATTGCAACAACCTGTGCGCGCTGACCCGCGAGAACGTCGCCGCCAACATCGGTTTCGTCGCCTATCGGCGTTCGAGCGAGGATCCGAATCTGCCGGGGCGTTACACCGATTTCGTGCAGGTCTCGCCGCTCATTGACAAGGTGTTCTGCAGGCAGTTCAGGAACCCGCAGATCGGCACCTCGTCCGGTGTAATCGACGATCCGTTCGTCAAGCTCATCAATTTCTCGATTGGTGACCCACAGTGGGATGGATTCCGCTTCGCCTTCCTGGATGACTACCCACACGTGCGAGGCCGCTGGTATCAGTACCAGCTGGTGTTCTTCGATGCCCGGGGCGAGCCGGTCCGCTATCGGCAGACCGACTGGATCCAGGCGCCATGAAGGGGGCACTGCAGATGAGCGCGAGCACACAGAAGGACAGGGACGCGCGCCCGCATCGCTCGACCACCGTGGCCAGGGCGCTGGCCGCAGCCGCGGCTTGCGCGCTGCTCGGTGGCGCCCCGGTCACGGCATCGCCGCTGTTCGATCGCACCACTTCGAACGTCTGGGTGCTGGATGCGGGCACCGGCAAGACCGTGGGCACCTTCAGGGTGACCGACAGCCTCGGCACGGCGTGGACCGAGAGCGCCTCCCTGCTCACGCCCACCCAGGTGCGTATCCACTACACCGATGGTGGGCCCGCCAGCACCTCCATCGGTCAGCTGCAGCTCAACCAGCAAGGGGTGCTGATCAATCAGCCCCCGAGCAGCCTGCCCAAGCCGAGCAACGCCCTGCCGCCGCTCAGCCTCGCCGGTCTGGACGGCGTGCTGTCGGGCGCGAGCAGCACCGTGCCGGCGCTTGCCATCACGCCGGCGCCGGGTACCTATGATCAGACCGTGCAGGTTCGACTGCATGCCATTCCCGGACGCGGCAACGCATCGAGCAACGTGACGATCAACTGGCGGGTGAACGGCGGCGCGGTGCAGCAGGACACGCCGAGCAAGGATCCGGATCTGGGCTTCGATCACCGCATCTTTCTCGCCCAGGGCACCAGCGGACGTACCGTGAACCTGCAGGCCTGGGTCGTGCAGGGTGGTATCAGCTCGGCGGTGCAGACGGTCAGCTACAGGCTCGGCGGCGCGGATGTGACGCGTATCGACAGCGATGGCGACGGCGTGCCGGATCTGGCCGAGGTCGAGGTCTTCGACAGCAACCCGCTGCTCGACGATACCGACAAGGACAGCGATGGTGATGGCTGGAGCGATCTGGACGAGAAGCTGCGTGGTACCGACAGCGACGACATCCTCGACATGCCGGCCCTCATCGGCACCGACAGCGACGCGGACGGCTGCGCCGATGTCATCGAGCTGATCCTCCAGCAAGCTGGTAATCCCAACGCCGATCCGCTGGATCCCGGGCTCACGCCGGTGCCTTGCGATGCGGGCATCACCACGGCGGACAGCGATGGCGACGGCGTGTCGGACTTCGACGAGCAGTTGCGTGGCACCGATGAGAACGATCCATTCGATCGTCCCGGCAATCGGCGTCTGTACGAGGTCGAGTACCTCGTCGCCGGCGGCATCTTCGCCGATCCGAGCGAGACCACGCCACAATCCGGTATCGCCGAGCTGACCATCCACGATGTCTATTGGGACAAGCTCTACGACGTCGATCTCATCGACAACGCCGCTCAGCAGGCCGCCGCCCTCGGCGCCCTGAACCTGGGGCAGCTGCCGGTCGGCCTGCGCGTGCCGGCGGGTAATCCGCTGATCCTGCGCGCCCGCCACCATACGGCCAGCGTCCCCGACAAGTGGGTGGTCAAGGCCTGGCTCGATGGCCAGCCCGACCCTACGCCGGCGGACATCCAGGGTGGTTGGACGACCGGCGCGCAGTGGCTGGACGCGTGGCGCAACCATCTGGCCGGTGTGCTGGTGCAAAAGCGTGACACGGTCGCGCTGTCGCCGAGCAGTGGTCTGGGCGTGGCGCTGATGGAAGCGGCGATCGCCTACTTCGGCGATCTGAGCCCGGGTGCGGTGATCCTGCTCGGTAACGATCTGGCGCCAGCGCCGGATGGCGCGGTCGGCGCATTGCGGGTGGCGCTCGCCGGCGGGGACGACAGTCTCGAGACGCTACATGCGGACTATCGTTCGATGCTGCTGCCGGGCAACGAGCTGGCTGGCTTTGCCGGGCAGGTGCAGGGCTTCTACGCGGATCCGAGCAGCTTCGAGCAGAGCACCACCACGCGCGCCGCGGCCGCGCTGCTGCAGGGCACGAGCGCCGATCCAGCGTTTGCCTATCTGGCCCGCCTGCTCGTCTGGTTCGCCTTCGACAGCATCCAGGTCCTGCCACCGGCACAGCGCGCGCAATTCGTCGATCCGCGAGCGGACGTCGACGGCGATAACGTGCCGAACGAGGACGAGCTCGGCCGACGCTACGCGCTTGCGACCTCGCTGGTCGAGCAGGACACCGACGGCGATGGCTACGTGGACGACTTCGACCCCTGCAGCATCGAAGGTGGCAATCTGTGTCTGCTGCGCCGTCATCAGACCGTCGACAGCGACGACGACGGCATCGATGATTCCATCGACAACTGCATGAACGTGGCCAACCCCTTGCAGCAGGACGGCAACGGGGATGGCATCGGTGATGCGTGCGTGCGCTTCGCCAACATCGAGCTGCCGAGCAGCAATGTCACCTTGTTCGCAGGCGATACGGTACGCTTCAGCAGCCGCGTGACCGAGCTCGGTGCCGGCAAGACACTGGAGTATCGTTGGCACTTCGGCGGCGGCGCGGACCCGAGCAGCGCGGCCGACCCCGGTGAGGTGATGTTCACGAGCCCCGGTGACTATCTGGTCGAGCTCGAGGTGCTGGATGTCGCGACCCACTCGAGCCTGGGTAAGGACATGCGCAGGGTTCGGGTGCTCCAGAGCAGCGTGGTGGTCGAGCCCCCTGTCAGCCAGGAGGTGCCGCTGCTGCCGTGGTGGGCGATGCTGGCGCTGTC
>JAGRHX010001075.1:1648-1909 GCA_020444775.1 Gammaproteobacteria bacterium | reverse complement strand
GATCTGGCGGCTGTGCAGGCGGTCGTACATGCAGCCGATGCACAGGAACAGCGCACCGGAGATGAAGCCGTGCGAAATCATCTGCACCATGCCGCCCTCGATACCGGTGGCGGCCTGGTTCCAGTCGCCGGTGCCGGACGCGACCTGGAAGACGATGAAGAAACCGAGGGTGACGAAACCCATGTGCGAAATCGACGAGTAGGCGATCAGCTTCTTCATGTCCTGCTGCACCAGGGCGACGAAACCGATGTAGACGATGGC
>JAGRHX010001075.1:0-1572 GCA_020444775.1 Gammaproteobacteria bacterium | reverse complement strand
CCGTAGCCGCCGAGCTTCAGCATGATCGCGGCCAGGATGACCGAGCCGCCGGTGGGCGCTTCGACGTGGGCGTCCGGCAACCAGGTATGCACTGGCCACATCGGGATCTTGACGCCGAAGGCGAGCAGGAAGGCGAAGAAAATCCACTGCTGCTCGGCCAGGGTCAGCGCCGCGCCCTGCATGTCGGTGATGGCGAAGCTGCCGCCCTTGAAATAGATGTAGAGCAGCGCGACCAGCATGAGCACCGAGCCCATGAAGGTGTAGAGGAAGAACTTGATCGTCGCGTAGACGCGGCGCGGCCCGCCCCATATGCCGATGACCAGGAACATCGGGATCAGCAGGGCTTCCCAGAAGACGTAGAAGAGGATCGCGTCGAGCGCAGCGAAGACGCCGATCATGAGCCCCTCGAGCACGAGGAAGGCGCCCATGTAGAGGCTCAGGCGATCCTTGATGACGACCCAGCCGGCGAGCACCACGAGCACCGTGGTGAAGGTGGTCAACAGGACCAGCGGCAGGGCGATACCGTCGACGCCGACGAAATACTCGATGCCGAAGGCCGGGATCCACGGCATGCGCTCGACGAACTGCATGCCGCCGTTGGCATTGTCGAAACCGTGCCACAGGGCCAGCGACAGCGCGAAGGTGCCGAGCGCGATGGCCAGGGCGTCGTTGCGCACCGCGCGGTCGTTGACGCGGCTGCCGGCAAACGCGACCCACAGCCCACCGATGATGGGCAACCAGATAGTCAGACTGAGAAGAGGTAGGTCAGCGGCCATGCGTCGTTTCTTTGTGCGGCTGGAGGTTCGTACCCGGGCTCGGTGATGCGATCAGGCGAGCACGCCATGCACGAAGACACCGAGCAGCACGAGCAGCCCGAGGATCATCGCGAACGCGTAGTGGTAGAGATATCCGGACTGGATATGACGGATGACCCCGGCCCACCAGCCGACCGCGCGGGCCGAGCCGTTGACCACCAGGCCGTCGATCAGGGCGACGTCACCGCCGCGCCACAGCGCAGCGCCGAAGGCGCGTGCACCGCCAGCGAAGAACCACTCGTTGAAGCGGTCGAAACCGTACTTGTCGAGCAGTACCCGGTAGGGCATGGCGAAGGCGTCCGCGACCCGTTGCGGGATGTCCGTGCGTTTCATGTAGCAGTACCAGGCCGTCGCCACGCCCCCCATGGCGAGCCAGAACGGCGGTTGCACGAGCCCGTGGGTCATCATGCCGAACACGCCGTGGTAGTGCTCACCCAGGTGGCCGAGCACGTCGTGCGCCTCGTGCACCACGATGCTCGAGCCGAAGTAGGTGCCGAACAGCATGTCACCGACGAACCAGGCGCCGGCCAGCACCGACGGCACCGCCAGCAGGATCAGCGGTATGGTCACCACTGCCGGCGACTCGTGCAGATGTTCCCTGGTGTGATGATCCATACGCTCTTCGCCATGGAACACCATGAACACCAGGCGGAAGGAATACAGCGCGGTGACGAACACACCGCTCAGCACCGCGGCGTAGGCGATGCCGGCGCCGGGGATATGCGATTCGGCGACCGCCTCGATGATGGCGTCCTTG
>JAGRHX010001074.1 GCA_020444775.1 Gammaproteobacteria bacterium | reverse complement strand
CGCAGAACTCGTCGATCAGCTCGCGCACGCTGACACCCGCCGGCGCCAGCTTCACGCCAGGCTCCCGGACTCGGCCGGAGACGCTGTAGCTGCGCAGTCCGCGGCCGCCGTTGCGGCCCTGGGAGGCGAACCACTCGGGGCCACGACCGATGATCTCCGGCAACCAGTACAAGGTCTCGACGTTCTGCACCAGGGTCGGTCTGTCGAAGATGCCGCGCTCGGCGACATAGGGCGGGCGGTGTCGGGGCAGGCCGCGTTTGCCCTCGATGGACTCGAGCATCGCCGATTCCTCGCCACAGATATAGGCACCCGCGCCGCGACGTAGATTGACCTGCACGTGCGCGCACAAGCCGCTGGCGCGCAGCTTCTCCAGCTCGGCCTGCAACAGCTCGCGCACCGCCGGATACTCGTCGCGCAGATAGATGTAGATGGCCTGGGCCTCGACCACCCAGGCGGCGATCAGCATGCCTTCCAAAAAGCGATGTGGTTTCGATTCGAGGTAGTGTCGATCCTTGAAGGTCCCCGGCTCGCCCTCGTCCGCGTTCACCGCCATCAGACGCGGGCCGACATAGCCGCGCACGATGCTCCACTTGCGTCCGGTCGGAAATCCGGCGCCACCCAGGCCACGCAGACCCGCGTCGTTGAGCATCTCGATGAGCTGCTCGGGTTGCAGCTCGCCGGCCAGGCAGCGTTGCAGCACCGCGTAGCCACCCTCGGCGCGATAGCCGTCCAGATCCTGGTAGTTCGGGACCTGCGGCTCGAACTGCTCGGCTTGCAGCGCCGCCTGGACCGCATCGACGCTGGCCCGCTCGATGTGTCGATGACCGACCTCGACGGCCGGTGCCACCGCGCAGCGACCCATGCACGGCGCGCGCACCACACGCACCGTGTCCTGGCGATCGGTCTGCAGTGCCTGTAGAAGCTGCTCCGCGCCGGCCAGCGCGCAGCTCAAGGAGTCACAGACCCGGATCGTGACCGGTGCGGGCACCGGTTCGTCTTCGCGGACCACGTCGAAGTGAGCATAGAAGCTGGCCACCTCATAGACCGCGGCCATTGGTAGCCCCATCTCGTGAGCGAGGGCGGCGAGATGCCGAGCGCTCAGATGATGGAAGCGATCCTGGATCAGATGCAGATGCTCGATGAGCAGATCGCGTTGGCGCGGTCGATCGCCCAGCAGCTCGCGCACCTCTTCGAGCGCCTGTGGGTCGAGCTGTCGTCCCTTTGGGGTCCTCGCCGCGCGACGTTTGCCGCTGCCGGGATGTCGTCGTTTGTGGACCTGCGCAGGCGTGCCGTGTGAGGAAGCGGACATGTAGGTCCTCTGTAGTTGATCCGGTCCGTACGCGGTCCATCGACCGCGCGTCCAGGGGCCTCACGGGAACCGAACGATCCGACCGGCCCCGCGGCCACGCGAGCTGGGTCGGAAAATGAATCCTGGGATCGTGCCCGTTGCTGGTATACCGTATTCCAGTGCACGTCTTCGAACAACCTGTGACGGCGCACGCTATAAGACAGATACCCCAAGGGGGAGGAGGCACCATCATGCGACTGAAGAACGCCCTCGTTGCCGCGCTCGGTAGCGTCGTCATGCTTGGCTCGGTAACCCCGGCGCTTGCCGAGTGGCAGCCCAAGAAGCCAATCGATTTCGTCATCATGGCCGGAAAGGGCGGTGGTGCCGACAAGATGGCGCGCCTGATGCAGAGCATCATCGAGTCCAAGAATCTGGCCGGCAAGCCGTTGGTGCCAGTGAACAAAGCAGGTGGCTCGGGCGCCGAGGCGCTGATTCACCTGAATAGCGCGAAGGGCATCAATGTCGACCACACCTTGATGGTCACCTTGAACAGCTTCTACACCACGCCGCTGCGCCAGAAGGCCCTGAACGTCGACGTGATGACGTTTGCGCCGATCGCGCGGATGGCCGAGGACACCTTCTTGCTGTGGGTGAACAAGGAAAGCGGTATCAGCGACGTGGATGGCTTCGTCGCCGCGGCCAAGGCAGCTGGCGACAACTGGATCATGGCCGGTACCGGCAAGGCCCAGGAAGACGAGCTGCTGACCCAGTTCCTGAACTCGGCCTATGGCTTGAGCATGAAGTATGTGCCCTACAAGGGGGGCGGTCGGGTCGCCAAGGAACTGGCCGGTAAGCACGCCAACTCGACGGTCAACAACCCATCAGAGCAGCTCGGCTTCTTCGAGGCGGGGCAGACCGTGCCGCTGGCCGCGTTCACGGACGAGCGCCTGCCGAAGTTCCCCGACGCGCCTACCTTCAAGGAGCTGGGCAAGGACTACAGCTATTTCATGCAGCGCAGCGTGGTCGGCGCCCCGGGCATGAGCGAGGAGGCGCAGGCCTACTACTCGGACCTGTTCAAACGCGTCTACGACTCGCCCGAATGGCAGAAGTACATGCAGGACAAGTCGCTGCAGGGCGAGTTCATCAGCGGTGACACGCTGCGTGGCTACTGGCAGCGCGAGCGGGATCGCCACGCCCAGATGCTCAAGGACATCGGCGAGCTCTGAAACGTTTCTGGTCGCGTCGTGCCCCCATCGTTCGGACCGGAGTCGGTCGTCCGATCGTGGGTGGCGCGCACGGATGGCATCCGCCACGTGGCTTGGATGGATGCCGTGGCCAGGGACCCGGTGCCACCTGCCCTGTTGGCCACGACCGGCATGAATGCCGTCTCGCAACCACCGCGAGCGCGGCGATCGATAGCAGCTTCTGGAGCGTTCTCGAATGCGTAGAGCAGAGATCATCATGGCCGTGGTCATGGGGATCTGTTCCGTCGGTCTGATGTTCAAGAGCGCCGAGCTGCCAATCGGCTGGATCCCCGACGAAGGGCCCGGTGGCGGTTTCTTTCCCTTCTGGTTGGCGGTCGGCATGCTCCTGTCCTGCGTCTGGATCGCGGTCAACTGGTTTCGCCGCGCAACCGTACCGGCCCGGTCGGAGCAGCCGTTCATGACGCCGGGCACCTTGCCTTTGATACTGACCGCGGCCGGCTCGTTGACCGCCATGATCCTGGCCATCCACTACATCGGCGTGTACCTGGCGATGCCGTTGTTCCTGCTCTTCTACATGCGGGTTCTGGGCAGGCACGGTCTCGCCTTGTGTATCGCCACCGCGATCCTGATGCCGGTGGTCACCTTCGTCTTCTTCGAGCTGATGCTGAATATCGCTCTGCCCAAAGGCATCACCGAGGAACCTGTCTTCGTACCGATCTTCGATTGGTACTACCAGCAACTCGGCTGAGCACCCCGAGGAGGAACGGTGGAGACCCTGTCGCTACTGGCCGATGGCTTTGCGGTCGCGTTCCAGCTCCAGAACCTGCTGATGGTGATGCTGGGCGCGACGCTCGGGCTGTTCATCGGTGCGATGCCCGGGCTGGGCTCGGTCAACGGTGTGGCCATCCTCTTGCCGATGACCTTTCTGGTGCCCGCCGAGACCGCGATCATCTTTCTTGGCGCCATCTACTATGGCGCGATGTACGGCGGAGCCATCAGCTCGATCATGCTTGGCATCCCAGGCGCGTCGACCGCGGTCGCCACCACCTTCGACGGTCGGCCATTGGCGCTGAAGGGGCACGCCGATCGTGCCCTGGTGGCGGCGGCGGTCGCGTCGTTCGTCGGTGGCACCATCTCGGTCGTGCTGTTCACCGGGTTCGCACCGCCGTTGGCGAAGGTGGCGCTCGCGTTCGGATCACCGGAAGAGTTCGCGCTGATGATGTTGGCCTTCGCGACCTTCGTCGGCCTGGGCGGTGACGACATTCCCAAGACCTTCTTCTCCATCTGCATCGGACTGGCCCTGAGCACCGTTGGCTTCGACAACATCAGTGGCGAGCCGCGGTTGGTGTTTTTCGACATACCCGGCTTCCTGCACGGCATTCATTTCCTGGTGCTGGCGATTGGCATCTACGGCATCGGGGAGATGCTCTGGACCATCGAGACCAATCGCGGCGACGTCAAGGTCTTGCAGGCATCGGTGACGATGGGGCGGATCCTGGATGCCCTGCGCCGACTACGTGCGTGCATCGGCAGCATGGTGATGGGCTCCTTTCTGGGCTACTTCGTCGGCATCCTGCCGGCGGCCGGGGCCACGCCCGGGTCGTTGATGGCCTACGGGGTCGCACGTTCCATGTCGAAACGACCGGAGACCTTTGGCAAGGGCAATCTGTCGGGTATCACGGCGCCGGAGGCGGCCAACAACGCCGCCAGCACCGGCTCCATGCTGCCGATGTTGACCCTCGGCATCCCCGGTTCACCGACGACCGCGATCCTGCTCGGCGGCATGGTGATCT
>JAGRHX010001073.1 GCA_020444775.1 Gammaproteobacteria bacterium | reverse complement strand
TCATCCAGCGCTACATCTTTCCTGGCGGCATGCTGCCGAGTCCGCGTGCGCTGGAAGCGCAGGCACGGGCCGCCGGGCTTGTGCTGGAACCGATCGATCCGCAAGCATCGCGGCTGCCGGAGCCGGACTATGCCAGGACCCTGTCACTGTGGCTGCGTCGCTTCGATGCCGCGCGCGAGAGTGTCCACGCTTTGGGACTGGCCGACCGATTCGTGCGCATGTGGCGCTTCTATCTCGCGTACTGCGAGGCGGGCTTTCGGAGTGGGCGGATCGACGTCCGGCAAAGCGTGCTGGCAAGGAGCTAGAGTCAGGAAGGTAGCGGGTCGAGTCTTGGTCGCGTGTGGTCGGTGATCGGGCGAGACCGCGGCCGCGTAGATATTGGGGCGATTGCCGGCTCGGCCGACATCGACTCACATGCACGCAGAGGACCGCCGTGAACGCCATCGATCTCGCCGAACGAGGATTCGTACCCACGCCATTGATTCGGTTCGGGATTCGCAGGCTCCTGCGACAACGTGCCAGCTGGTGCCGTGCGCACCGCGGCGAACAGCTGCACGATCTTGGCAACAGTGGGCCGATCGCGCTAGCCACCGACGCGGCCAATCGCCAGCACTACGAGGTGCCGACGGCGTTCTATCGGTTGATGCTCGGTCCGCGCATGAAGTACAGCTGTTGCTGGTTCGACGATGCGCATGATGCCGTGGGCGACGCGGCGCTGGCGCGGGCCGAGCAGCGCATGCTGCAGATTACCTGCGAGAACGCTGCGCTGGGCGATGGCCAGCGGATCCTCGAGCTCGGCTGTGGCTGGGGCTCGCTAAGCATATACATGGCCGAGCACTTCCCCGCGAGCAACATCCTCGCGGTCAGCAACTCGCGGACCCAACGCGCCTATATCGAGGATCAGGCCAGGTCTCGAGGGCTGGACAACCTCGAGGTGCTGACCGCAGACGTCAATGAGCTCGCGAATCATCTCGACGCGGGGCGCTGCTTCGACCGGGTCGTAAGCGTCGAAATGTTCGAGCACATGCGCAACTGGTCACGCCTGCTGAGCTGTATCCTCGATCGATGGCTGGCGCCCGACGGCAGGCTCTTCCTGCACTACTTCTGTCATCGGCATACCGCCTACCCCTTCGAGGACGACCGCGAGCGCGGTGACGGCAACTGGATGGCCCGGCATTTCTTTACCGGTGGGATGATGCCCAGCGAGGCAATGCTCGATGGCTTCGACGGGCTCGAGGTATTGAATCGTCACGTCATTCCCGGCACCCATTATGCGCGCACGTTGAACGCCTGGCTGCATCGACTCGATGTCAACAGGCCGGAGGCATTGAAGGTGCTGGCAGGCTCGGCGGTCGCTGGGGGCTCGGGCGCGCCCGTCGACACGCCGGTCGTGCGTTTCAACCGCTGGCGAATGTTCCTGCTCGCCTGCGCGGAGCTGTTCGACTACGCCGAGGGGCGTGAGTGGTATGTGACCCACCGCCTGGCTGGCCGGCCTTGAGGGCATGACGATGCTCGCGCAGATGATCTGGCTCGACCTCGCCGCGCTGCTTGGTGGCTTCACCTTGCTGTGGTTGCTGAGTCTGCGACTCGACGATGTCAGCATCGTCGACCGGGTCTGGGGGCTGGGCTTCGTGCTCCTGGCCCTGCTGGGCCTGGTAGTGCGTCTGACCGAGTCGTCCGCACTTCCGCCGGTCGCTGACACCGGGTCTGGTGTGCTGACGGTGGAGGTCGTCGGCTGGTCAGCGCATGCGCCAGCGATACTGCTTGCGCTGATGGTGTGCGTCTGGGGTGTCCGTCTGAGTCTGCACATCCACGTGCGAAATCGCGGTCATGGTGAAGACCCACGTTACGCGCGGATGCGCCAGAAGCGACCCGATATCTTTCCCTACCTGAGCCTGCTCACGGTGTTCTGGTTGCAGGCGGTGCTCGTGCTGATCATCGGTGCGCCGATCGTCAGCACGATGGCCGCGCCGCTGACGGGCCAGGCATGGCCGAGCGTCGCGGGGCTGATGCTCGCGGTGGCTGGTATTGCTTTGTTCGCCATCGGCCTGTTCTTCGAAGCGGTCGGCGACTGGCAGCTGGCCCGCTTCAGACGCGACCCGGCCAATCGTGGCAAGGTCCTGCGCGAGGGCCTCTGGGCCCGCACCAGACATCCCAACTATTTCGGTGACGCGCTGGTCTGGTGGGGATTGTTCCTGTTCGCGTTATCCGCATCGGCCCAGCCCTGGACGATCGTCTCGCCGCTGCTGATGACCTTGTTCCTGCGTTATGTCTCGGGGGTCAGTCTGCTCGAGCGTTCACTGCGCTCGTCGCGACCGGGCTACGCCAGCTACGTCGAGGAGGTCCCCGCGTTCTTCCCACGTCTTTGCCCGGGGCGGCGCTCCCCGCCTTGAAGGCGGCGGCAATCCGGCAGGCGCCCGCCTTACCGGACGTCGAGCTCCACGCCTGCGCTTCCCAAGCCGGTAGCCGGTCCGCATGACCACATCGTAATCCGCTGTAACACAGGCGCTGGGATCCCGACTCGCCCGGATACGCTGTGCACGAGATGCGTTCACCGGCCGTCCGCGAACGGTATGGGTTCGATGCGGACGACTTGAAAATATCGCAAATGCCCTTATGTTGCGCCGCTGTCGTCGCATGAGTGGGACGTGGACAAAAATGATAGAGATATCGAATCTGACCAAGCGATTCGGCCCCGTGACGGCAGTCGACGGCGTGTCGTTCGGGGTCGCGGGTGGTGAGGTGCTCGGATTCCTGGGGCCGAACGGCGCCGG
>JAGRHX010001072.1 GCA_020444775.1 Gammaproteobacteria bacterium | reverse complement strand
ACTGGGGGACGCCTGCACTGGGGGATCGCCTGCACCGCGCGGATCACCTATGCTCTCGGGTCGGCGACGCGCTGGAACCGGCGGGCGGCGTCATCCCGGTACCTCCGCACCGAGGTACCCGCACACGACGGAGCACCCGATGCTGAATCCTGCCCAGGTCGAGCACTATCACACCCACGGTTATGTGATCCCCGATTTGCGTCTGCCCGAGGCGCTGATCACGGACATGGACGGTCGCATCAGCCGGCTGATAGATGCCCACCCCGAGTTCCGTGACAACTGTCCTGCGTTGTTGCGCTACGACATGGGCTTTGCCGATTACTGCCGGACGCCACCGATCCTGGACATGGTGGCGCAGCTCATCGGTGATGACATCGCGCTGTGGAACATGAGCCTGTTCGCCAAGCCTGCCGGCAACGGCAAGGCCACGCCGTG
Source organism: Gammaproteobacteria bacterium (assembly GCA_020444775.1). Next base: position 5,295 of record JAGRHX010001072.1, on the reverse strand, counting down.
GCACCAGGACGGCGAATACTGGCCCATCCGGCCGCTCGCGACCTGCACGGTGTGGGTGGCCATCGATGCCGCCACCCGCGAGAACGGTTGTCTGCGCATCGTGCCGGGCTCGCATCGCGAGCAGAAGTTGTATGCCCATCGCACCAACGAAAGCCCGGCGCTGACGCTTCATCAAGAGCTGTGCGAGGACCAGTTCGACGAGGCCGAGGCGGTGGACCTGGTCCTCGAGCGCGGCCAGATCTCCCTGCACGACGTCTATCTGATGCACGGCTCGGCGCCCAACACCTCGCCGAAGCGCCGCCGCGGTCTGACCATGCGCTTCATGCCCACCACCTCGGTCTACGATCTAGATATCGCCGAGGCGATGTTCGCACGCGGCGGCAAGAGCAACCTCGCGCTCAACCCCGTGCTGCTGATGCGCGGCGAGGACCGGACGGGGCGCAACCGCTTCCACGCCACCTCTCCCGTGCAGCGGATCCCAAACTGAGCACCCGCACCCGATCGGCCGGCACCCGGGCGAGCTGAAGTCGATGCTCGAAGTGCTGCTGTCGGATCTCGATGCCGCATCGCTGGTCCTGCTGCTCGGCGCGGCCGCGCTCGGCGGCTTCATCCGCGGCTTCACGGGCTTTGGCGGCGCGCTGGTGGTGATCCTGGTCACCAGCGTGGTCTATGGTCCGACCGTGGCGGTGCCGCTCGCGAGCCTGTCCGGACTGCCACCCACCGCGCATCTGCTGCCGACCGCCATCCGCCACTGCGACCGACGTTTCGTCCTGCCCTTCGGTATCGCCAGCCTGGTCGCGATGCCGATCGGCACGCTGGTGCTGGTCGAGCTCGACGAGTCGCTGATGAAGGTGGCGATCTCGTCCTTCGTGCTGATCATGGTGTTCATGCTGCGCGCAGGCTGGCGTCTGGCCGAATCGCCCGGCCCACTCGGGCTGCTCATCGCTGGCTCCGCCGCCGGCCTGGTGCAGGGCTCGACCGGGGTCGGTGGCCCACCTACGGTCGCCATCGCCCTGTCGAGCGCGGGAACGGTCCAGCAGCAGCGCGCCAACGTGATCGGCGCGGTGACCATACTCAACATCGGCGCAATGCCGGCACTGTGGTGGCACGGGCTGTTCACCGCGCAGGTGATCGTGCTGAGCCTGCTGCTGATGCCGGTCTATTTCGCCTGCACCGGGTTCGGCGCCCGCTACTTCGACACCGGCGGACATGCCCGCTACCGGAGCTCGGTGATGCTGCTGCTCGCGGCCATGGGGCTGTCGACCCTGCTCGTCTCGCTTCGCGATCTGCTCGGCTGAGGAAGCGCTTCTCAGCGTTTGCCTGAGAAGCGGCAGACACCGGCGGCTCGCCATCCGGTGTGGCCCCGATGCAGAACCGCGCCACACCGGACGCCCCCGGCACGAATCCGAGATTGATTCGTGCCGGCTACGACTGCTATTTCAGCATGCCGAATTCAATCAGCCCCAATCCACGCACCACCTCGAGCTCCCTGGACAGGACGAAGGCTTCGTTGCCTGCTCTTCGGCTCGCGTAGCTCCCCCCGATGTCGCTCGAGCCGGATACGTTGCCGTCGACGCTCCAGACACGGTCGGTTGCGGCATCTACCGCCATGAACATGGCCGAATGATTCTTCTGGCCGTCATCATTGGTGTCCATCGCCAGATAGTCGCCCGGTTCCGCGGTAGCCACGAAATCCAACGGATCATCGACGACGATGAACGCATCGAATCCCTGGAAATAGCTTCTGAGCTTGGAGACATTCGACCGGTGCCCGATCGTATCGAGCTCGAACGCGGCAACCCAGCTGTAGAACTCCGAACACCATGCTTCGCCGACATCGGCGCCGTAGCGTGTCCCATCCTGCCAGAGCCAACCAAGATAGCCGGTGTAGCCGACACTGCTCAAATAGGCTTCGTAGAGTGCACGGCGCACGAGAGCACCCCGCGCGTTGCCCATGGCGCTATACGATCCGGTCATCGTGTAATACCACCCCGATTGTTCGCCAACGGGTGACAGACCTGGCTGAAGTAGCCAGGCAGTGGAGTGATGCACCGTCGAGATCGGTTCAATCACTGGCTCGAGGCCGGTTAGCCGCGCATCGACCAACCGCGTGCTCGACTCGGCAATCGTCGTTTGCGATCCGTTCGTTGTGATCGTCGCGGCGTATGCTGAGTGCCGCGCCATGCTCTCGGTCGCGTACTGCAACGAAAGGCCGAGTGGCACGGGGCGCTCGAAGAACCGGGCGCGAATACGATACGGCGTGTCCGGCTGCAGACCGCCGAGGTATGTCTCGGCGATCGCGTAGTTCCAGCCCACGGTCATTGAATCCACGAGATGGTAGCCCGAGGTCATCGTGCTCCCCGTATCATCGAGCCGCTGGTACTCGAGCTGGACCAGTAGCTCATGGGTGGATGACTGGTAGGCATCGACGACGTCGGCGTCGTGCAGTCGGATTCGAACAGCTACGCCGGTTGGATACACCGAGTAGCCGTCGGGGGTATAGAGGAAGGTCGGCTCATCGACACGGCCATCGCAGTTATCGTCCGTGTAGTTGCCGAACACCTCGTTGCGACGCGGATGAACACTCGGATCCGAGTCATCACAGTCACCGCGTGCCTTGACCCATCCCGCGGGGCAGCTGAGGGCGAACTGATCGGTGGTATCGACTTCGATCCGATCGTTCTTATGCGCATAGTAGGCTGCGTAGCCATCGCCATCGAGGTCGAAATCCGATGCCTTCCAGCATTTGACGGTGTTGTCGCCAGCCGAAACGTTGACGGCCAGGCAAACCGACAAGACTGTGAACAGGCGAGTGACAGGTCCTTTCCAGAGAATAGATCGAAGAGAGAGACGGGTCGTTTGGTGACCGAGACGTCGAAGGTGATTGCCGCTGCTTTCCATGGCTTCGCTCCCTGCGTGCCGTTGATCCATTACAACCAAGCGTAGGCCCGTTCAGCACACTTCGAATGCGGCCTGATTCACGACTTCGACTGACAGCGCGTGAATGGTTTCACAAAAGAATGCCCGTGCTCAGACTATGACCGTGCAGCGCCTTCGTGCTGAGTCCTCGACTACCCAGGTCGGATCGGACAGCGATCCGCCGTTGCTGCCGACCGATCGGCAACAACGGCCACTACAGCCGATCAGTCACGCAGCCGCGCCGCATAGCAAAGCCCGATGGTGATTGCGACCAGGCATCCCACCGTCACGTAGAGCATCGTATCGAGCCCCAGACCCGCGTCGATCCCCAAGCCCATGAGCGCGGGTCCGAAGGCGGAACCGAACACGCTGAGCGTCGCGACGAGACTCTTCACGGCGCCGATATGCCGCGCACCGCAACGCTCTGCCCACATCGCTGGGATGATGGTCGCGCGCACCCCGGAGGCGAGACCGGCAACACCGAGGTAGACCCAGGCCCAGGCCGGATGATCGAACCAGGCGAGCACCAGGATGCTGGCGCCGAGCGGCAGCAATATGCTCGGCATCAGACGAATAGCGCCGAAGCGATCGACCAAAGGCCCCATGCCGAGCGAGACAACGATGACGGCCGCGGAGAACACCATGTAGCCCGCGGTGACCCACGAGGCGGACCAGCCCTTGAGCTCCGCGATCGTCAGCTGGTGGAAGAACAGCGCCGTATCGATGATGGCCGGGGCGATGACGCCGGGCACGACCAGCCAGAAGAACGGATCGCGCAGCAGCTGCCCGAGCGAGCGATCGCCCTCGACGACCGGCCGCCGTGCGTCGCCCTCTCGAGTCGGCGCCTCTGGATCGTGGAGTCTCGACTCGATACGTCCACGCAACAGCCACATCGCGAGCGGCAGCATCACCAACAGACAGAGCGCGGCGCTCGCGAAGTAGGTGGCACGCCAGCCGACCGCCGCGATGGCGGTGACCGCGGCGAGCGGCATGACCGAGCGTGCGACGGGGTGGCCGATCAAGGCGATGGCGATGGCCTTACCACGGTTGTTGCGAAAGAACTTGACCATACTGGTCATCGCGGTGTGGCTCGCGAGCCCCTGCCCCATCTGGCGCAGCGCGAAGATGACGAGCACCAGCAGCCAGGTGCTCGGCACCGCCGCCGCGAGCAGACAGGCGACACCCGATCCGATGCACACGAGCGCGGCGTAGCGCGACAGCGGCATCCGGTCGATCCATTGCCCGGTCCACGGCAGCAGCGCGGCCGAGAGCAGCGTGCCGAGCATGTAGATCGTGCCCCATCCGCCGTGGCTCAGCTCGAACTCGGCCTGAATGGACGGTCCGAACACACCGATGAAAAACGTCTGGCCGATGCTCGACCCGAAGGTCATGAGCAACCCGAAGCACAGAAAGCGGCGATTGCGCAGCGCGAACTGGAGATAGCTCAAGCCGTGATGCCTCGGCCGTGGGCCGCTGTCCAGAGACGGGCTCGCTCCAGCGCGCGCAAGATCAGTTGCAGCTCGTCCTGCCTGATGTCGGGATGATCGAGCACGCGGTGCTAACGCTTCTCGATGAACTCGATGGTGATGCCGTCCGGATCACGCAGGTAGACGACCCGCGCGCCGGTATTCGGCCCCTTGTCGATGACGTAGGGCGGGTTGATCGGCTCGAAGCCGTGCGCGCGCGAGGCGGCAATCGCCGCGTCCACATCGTCGACATCGAAGGCCAGGTGGGCAAAGCCGACATCGCAGGGTCGCGACTGGACCTGACCGCGCTCGGGCGGCGCGGTGTACTCGATGAGCTCCAGGCTATGGTCCGGGCCGCGCACATAGGCAATCAGCACGCCGGCGCCCTGCACGCCGGTGATGTGGGCAATCGCCGCCGGATCGCGTGGCGCCTTGGACGTGACCTCGAAGCCGAGCGCATCACGGAAGAACGCGACGCTGCGGTCGAGATCGCGCACGGTGAAGCTGGTGTGATTGGTCGAGAGGATCTTGAACGAGGGCATGGTGGGAGATCCATTGGGCGGGAGCGCCTCTTGGGGAAGCTTTTCGTTGCGCGGGAGGAGCACGACCGGCGGCGCCGCGTGTCGACCCGAGCTTAGCGAAGCCTCCGTCGAATGGCGATACTCGGACAGATTCGTGCGGCTTCGCCTCGCTTCGCAACACGCGCGTCGAGCGCGGAGCAGTGATCGGAACCGAGCCTCGAACACGGGCATTGCTCGCGGCACTTGCAAAGGACGGGGGCGAAACAAGCGCCGGACGCCTGTCCGGAGGTGCTGCCGTGCAACAACATCAGACGCACCGGGAACATCAGACGCACCGGGCGCACCAACAAAAAAGCCGTCCGAGGACGGCTTTGGAGGTGAGGTTGGTG
>JAGRHX010001071.1 GCA_020444775.1 Gammaproteobacteria bacterium | reverse complement strand
CAGACATCGCCAGCAGACATCGCGGCGATGACCGCGACCGCAGGAATCGCCCCAGTTGTCGCCCCAGTTGTCGCCCCAGTTATCGATGCAAGAACCGACGCAGCCCGATCCGCAAGACGCACCCGCCGATGGCACTACAGACGCCCTCGCCGAGCGCTCCCCCCGGCAAGCCCAAACGCAAGGCCAGATTCAGGCCCTGGGGCGACCGGGGGCCGTACGCCCGGAAGCGTCCGGGTCGGCGACCGTGTTCGACCCACACAGGCATTTCCACCCCGCGGTCGCCACCTGGCTGCAGGCGACCTTCGGTGAGGCGACCCGCTGCCAGGCGCTCGCCTGGCCTGCCATCCAGGCCGGGCACAACACCCTGATCGCCGCCCCCACCGGCTCCGGCAAGACTCTCGCTGCCTTCCTCGCCGCAATAGACGCGCTGGTCCGTGACGACCTCGCGGGTCGCCTGGGTGACGGCGTGCAGATTCTGTACGTGTCACCGCTGCGGGCCTTGAGCAACGACGTGCAACGCAACCTGGAGCGGCCGCTCACCGGCATTGCCGACGCGCTCACCGGGCTCGGCCTGCCCGGGCATTCGATCCGCACGATGGTGCGCACCGGCGACACCGAGGCGCAGGCCCGCGAGGCCATGCGGCGGCGTCCGCCGCACATCCTCGTGACCACGCCGGAGTCACTGTTCATCCTGCTCACCAGCGACAGCGGCCGACGCGCCCTGGCCAATGTGCGCACCGTGATCGTCGACGAAATCCACGCGCTTGCACCGAACAAGCGTGGCGCGCACCTGAGCCTGTCACTGGAGCGGCTTCGGGTGCTCACCGCCAGGCCGCCGCAGCGCATCGGACTGTCCGCGACCCAACGTCCGATCGACCAGGTCGCGCATTTCCTCGTCGGCGCCGGTCATCCTGCTGCAGACACGCAGGATCACGCTGACCTGCCCGATACCGCGCCCGACTGCACGATCATCGACCAGGGACACGACCGGCGCCGCGACATCGCCCTGGTGTTGCCGGACTCGCCACTCGAGGCCCTGATGTCCGGCGAGGTCTGGAGCGAGGTCTACGATCGCCTGTGCACGGCCATCGAGTCGCACCGCACCACCTTGGTGTTCGTGAACACCCGGCGCATGGCGGAACGGGTGGCGCGCGCGCTCAGCGAACGACTGGGCGAGCCTGGGGGCGAGCTTGGGGGCGAGGATATCGTCACCTCCCATCATGGCAGCATGTCCAAAGCGCAGCGGCACGGCGCCGAGCAGCGGCTCAAGGCAGGCAAGCTCAAGGCACTGGTCGCGACTGCCTCGCTGGAGCTCGGCATCGACATCGGCGAGGTCGATCTGGTCTGTCAGCTCGGCTCGCCGCGCGCCATCTCGACCTTCCTGCAACGGGTGGGTCGCTCGGGGCATGCCATCGACGGCACGCCGCGTGGCCGGCTGTTCCCTCTCACCCGTGACGATCTGGTCGAGTGCACCGCGCTGCTCGACGCGGTCGACCGTGGCGAGCTGGACAGTCTGCGGATTCCGACACAGCCGTTGGACGTGCTGGCCCAGCAACTGGTGGCGATGTGCGCCTGCGAACCGTGGGCGGAGACCGAGCTGTACGCGAAAGTGCGTGCTGCCTGGCCTTATCGCGCGCTGCGCCTGGAGCAGTTCAAGGCCGTCATGCGCATGCTCGCGCAGGGCTATTCGACGCGACGCGGACCACGCGGTGCCTATCTGCACCGTGATGTGGTGAATGAGATCGCCCGGGCCAGGCGCGGCGCACGGCTGACCTGCCTGACCAATGGCGGGGCGATTCCGGACAATGCCGATTTCGACGTCATACTCGAACCCGACGGCTTGATGATCGGCACCTTGAACGAGGACTTCGCCATCGAGAGCATGCCCGGCGATATCTTTCAGCTGGGCAACAGCTCGTGGCGGGTGCTGCGGGTGGAGAGCGGCAAGGTACGGGTCGAGGACGCGCGTGGCCTGCCGCCGAATCTGCCCTTCTGGCTGGGTGAGGCACCGGGCCGCAGCGACGAGCTGTCGGGCAGCGTGCACCGGCTGCTCGCCGAGGTCGACCGGACGCTGGCAGTGACGGGCTCGACGCACCACAGCCGGGTCCTGGACCAGGACCGGCACGACTCGACGGCGCACGAGCCTGCGCTCCGCGGAGCCGATGCCCTGAGCACGCTGCAAGCACGACTGCGCGCGTTGTGCGGAACGGACAGTGCCGTGCAGCAGCTGCTCGAGTACCTGAGCGCCGCACATGCCGCGCTGTCGCGTCTGCCGGGGCCGGACACGGTGGTGATCGAGCGCTTCTTCGACGACAGCGGCGGCATGCAGCTGGTCATTCACAGCGGTCTGGGCAGTCGTATCAACCGTGCCTGGGGTCTGGCCCTGCGCAAACGCTTCTGCCGCGCTTTCAACTTCGAGCTGCAAGCCGCGGCCAACGAGGACAGCATCGTCCTCAGCCTCGGCGAGACACACAGCTTCGCGCTCACCGACATTGCCGGTTTCCTGAATGCGCGCAACGTCCGCGATGTCCTGGTCCAGGCCCTGCTGGATGCGCCGGTCTTCGAGGTGCGCTGGCGCTGGAACGCCAACATCTCGCTCGCCGTGCCGCGATTCCGCGGTGGCTCGAAGGTGCCGCCGCACATCC
>JAGRHX010001070.1 GCA_020444775.1 Gammaproteobacteria bacterium | reverse complement strand
GTAGATGCTGGGGCGCTTACCAACAGAGTCCGTGTAAGCGATAGGGAGCCGGCCTGCGAATAGCCCATCAGGGTCCGACGCTCGATCACCGATGGCGTCAGCAGAGACCGGATACACGTTGGCAGTCGTACCTTCCGCTGTCGAACGAAATTCCTGCAAACGAGGAAAAGTCCATACACGGCTCGCGATGTGCATCATGGAACGGGCCGCGCGCGTGGAGGATTCTGTCGTCGTGATATTTCATGGACAGAACGACGATGGCGGAACGAGGCACGCACGGAGCGTTCTGGCTCGCGCATATTGAGCGCGCCCGCGAGCAGGGTGTAACGCTGAAGGCGTACTCGCAAGCACACGATTTGTCAGCCATCGTCCGGTTCTTCGGACAGGACGCGGTCAGGCCCGGCGCCGGCGTGCGCTCATTCGTCGAAGGGCGGCGCCGAGCGCCGGCGCGCCTCACTGCCTCGGGACGCTGCGCTGTGCCACCGCTCCGGCGCCGCCGCCCCTCGCGTGCTCAATCGCCGAAGAACACCCCGTCCTTGAACACGATCGGCACAGTCTTGTTCGCCTGCGAGTCTCCGTGCATGGGCTTGCCGTCGGCGCCCAGGCGGTCGTCCGCCGCCTGCTTCTGGAAGTTCGGCGTGCCAATCCGCAGCATGACCAAGCACTCGTTCTCGCTCGTCGCATAGAAGCGGTAGAGCACGCCTTTGGGCATCATGATGCCCTGGTTGACGCTGAGATCGACTGCTTCCTCATCCGGGCCGAAGAAGCGCGCGCTGCCCTGCAAGATGACGAAGACATGGTCCTCATCGACATGCGTGTGCAGACCGTTCTCGCCGCCGGACGCGTAGACCTTCAAGCGCACCGATAGATCCTCGGTGGCGGCGAGCACGGTGTCGGTGCGCCCCTGGCTCAGCATTTGTGCCTTGAGACTGAACAGGGTCGGTGCGTGGCAACGCGTGGCGTCGATCTGGTCCTGCACGATGTCGGCGGCGCTAAGTGACGGCGGCGGAAATACGATATCGTTCACGGAAACACCTCGTTCGTTGGGTTGTGCGCTGCCGTTATAACGAGCGGCGCCGTGTGCGCGCAATCACCCGTCGGCATCACGCGAGCCATCGCCTGTCTGCGCGGGCGATTGCGCCGAGCCGCCCGCATCGGGCACATTCACCACCCAGCTTGCGGGCAACGGAGGATCGAGATAACGGCGATCGGCCTGTGCCAGCCCTACCGGCTACGCGCGCTCGCCACTCGCCTAGCGCGACCCTCGCGCACCGAACTCGCTGACGGGCCGCGATCCTCATGCACAAGCACCTTAGCTGCCGTCGCTGCCCCCCTCGCGGCGCTGCTGATATGCGGCCCGTGTCGTCGCGCGCGCCAGCCGGCGCGGTGTCTCGCCAGCGGCGATGAAGCGAAGCTCCCCACTGGTGCGGTCTCCGCGCATCGTCTCGGTCACATAGGTGCGGTGCGGGCTATCGCCACAGAACAGGCGCGCATCCCCTGCGCGCAAGCGCGGCCGCAAGGACGTGTCTTGCGCGCGGCGCCGCATCGCTCAGCATCATGCGGGGCTCAATGGTTTTACCCCCGAGCAGGTGTTCACCGGTCGCTACATTGAAGTGGCAACCGCCAGACAACGAGCTCTGAATGCGCAATACCAGCGCTATCCGATGCGCTTCGTGTGGGGCGCACCACAAGTAAAACTGCCGCCCCAGCAGGTCGCGATCAACCCCACGCCCCTTGACCCGATCGGTGTCGACGCCGATCGGGTCAACTTCCCAACGTTGACCGCTGCAGGCGCACGCACAGGCAAAAGTTCATCAACTTTGAGTTGACTGTCCAAAGCGGGTTGACACGTTCCTCGACCGCGACCCCGCGCAGCGCGATCTGCTTCACGAACTGACCCCGGGCCCACAAGGCGGGGCGCAACAGGCTGCCGGACTCGGACGCAGCGGCGTCCATGCTGAAGCTCGACAACGCCCTGCTGCGCGCCTGGGGCGAGGCCTGCAAAGCAGGCCGACCCAGGGTCGCGGCCAGCGGTTCAAATGGACTGCAGCTGCTCCACCACGTCCCGGGTGCGGGTGACCCGCCCTTCCCAGGTCCGGTCGAACTCGGCGATCAGCGCCTCGATCTCCGCCGATCCAGTGATCGCCTTGACCCGATCGAGGTCGTCGAACTCGTAGAAGGCGTAGTGCACCTTCGGGTCCACCGAGCTCCAGCCGCGCCACGCGGCATTGGCCTTGAAGGCGCGATGCGCGTCGGGCAGGTGCTCTTCGCGGTACCAGCGGTCGAAGGGTTCGCGCAGGGCGGCCTCGGAGATCTCGGCGCGGACGATGAGATAGGCG
>JAGRHX010001069.1 GCA_020444775.1 Gammaproteobacteria bacterium | reverse complement strand
TCGCGGATGGCGAGCCGACCGGTTTCGACTACTGGCGTCTGGCCGACGAGGTCGACCTGCGCGCACCGCTGCAGCGTCGGCCGCCGCTGAAGCCGACCGCCGACTATCGACTGGTCGGTCGCAGCGTTGCCCGTCTGGACCTGCCGGACAAGCTCAGCGGCGCACCCTTCATCAATGACCTGAGCCGGCCTGGCATGCTGCATGCCCGCACCTTGCGTCAGCCGGCGCGCGGTGCGCGGCTGGCGCATCTGGACGAGGCGGCGGTACGACGTGCCGCCGGGCGGCCGGTGCAGATCCTGCGGGTCGGGGATTTCGTCGCCTTCGTCGACGAATCGGAGGCGGCCGTCGAAGCGGCGGCGCAGGCCGCGGCCGCGAATCCTGACTGGATACGTTGGGCGGATGTCCGTCGAATCGACCCGGGCCACGAGGAACCGAGCTGGCTGCGCGGCCGGCCGAGCCGCGATCGAACCCTGGGTGCGCCGCCCGCCGATAGCGACCGGCCCGGACAACGGCTGGTCAGCGCTGTCTATTCCAGACCGTACGTGGCGCATGCCTCGCTGGCGCCATCTTGCGCGTTGGCCGAGTATCACGATGGCCGATTCCATATCTGGTCTCATGGCCAGGGCATGCATCCACTGGTAGCGACGCTTGCCGATGCCCTGGGTGTCCCGGCCGACAGCATCAGCGCCGAGCACGTGCAGGGTTCAGGCTGCTATGGCCACAACGGTGCGGACGATGCCGCGCTGGACGCGGCGCTGATCGCGCGGGAGCTGCCCGGTCGCTGCATCCGGGTGCAATGGCGTCGTCAGGAGGAATTCGGTTTCGAGCCGCTGGGCACACCGATGCTGATCGAGCTGCGGGTGTGGCTGGATGGCGACGGACGACCCTGTGACTGGACCACCGAGCTGTGGAGTGGCGCGCATGTGCAGCGTCCGGGATTGGGTGGCGGTAATCTGCTCGCCAGCGAGGCGCTGCCTGTACCGGCGCCGGAGCCGGAGGTCGCCGACCCGCCCGAGTCACGTGGCGGCGGCGCGACCCGCAACGCGGTACCGCTTTATGATCTGCCGGCGCACCGCATCATTCATCATCTGCTGCCGCATCTGCCGCTACGCACCTCGGCGCTGCGTGGCCTGGGTGCACTGCCCAACGTGTTCGCTATCGAGTCGATGCTGGACGAGCTCGCCGCGCTGAGCGGGCGCGACCCGCTCGACTATCGCCTCGCCTTGCTCTGCGATGCGCGAGCCCGGCGGGTGTTGCAGTGTGCCGCCGACAGCGCGGGCTGGTCGGCGCGTGGCGAGGGTGGCCAGGGCCACGGTCTCGGGCTCGGCTTCGCCCGCTACAAGAACCGCGCCGCCTATGCCGCGGTGGTCGCCGAGGTGCGGGTCGAGAACGAGGTGCGGGTCCAGCGCGTCTGGTGCGCCGCGGATGCCGGGCTGGTGATCAACCCGGATGGCGTGCGCAACCAGCTCGAAGGCGGCATCGTGCAGGGCGCGAGCTGGGCGCTGAAGGAGCGGGTACGACTGGACGAGCGTGGTGTCAGCTCCGTGGACTGGGAGAGCTACCCGATCCTGCGCTTCAGTGAGGTGCCCGAGATCGAGGTCGAGCTGGTCGCGCCGGAGGGCCAGCCCGACGAGCCGCACCGCTCGTTGGGCGCCGGTGAGTGCACGGTCGGGCCGACCGCCGCTGCCATCGGCAACGCCGTGGCGCATGCGCTCGGGGCGCGGATCCGCGACATGCCGCTGGATCGCGAGCGGATCATGGCGGCACTGTTGCGTTGAAGCTCGGGCCGCCGGCCCGCCGTCGCGGCGAAGGACGACGGGCTGTATGAACCGGTCGACGATTCTGGCCGAAGGACCTGACCCGCGGCCGGGCTTTGCGTGAGCGGGCAAAAAGCGCCAGGATGTGCGGTCAAGCACAATGCCTTCGGAGGGCGTGACCATGTCCGAGCCCAAGACGCTGGAAATCTTCACCGACTACGTTTGACCTTGGTGTTATCTCAGTACCGGGCGTATCGAGCAACTCAGGTCCAGATTCGACATCCGCGTGCAGTGGGTGCATTTCCCGCTGCATCCCGAAACCCCCATGGAAGGGCGCAGCCTAGAGGAGCTGTTCCGCGGTCGTAACGTCGACGTCGACGCGATGTACACGCGGATGAAGGGGCTGATGGACGCCGAAGGACTGCCCTATGGCAGGCGTACCCACACCTACAACAGCCGGCTCGCCCAGGAGCTGGGCAAGTGGGCCGACACCCAACCGGGCGGTGAGGCCATCCACGATGCCCTGTATCGGGCGTACTTCGTCGACGCCCGCAACCTTGCCGACGTGGAGGTGCTGGTCGAGATCGCGACCGGCGTCGGGCTGCCGGCGGCGCAGGCACGCGAGGTCCTTCAATCGCGTAGCTTCAGCGAGGCCGTGGACCAGGATTGGGAGAAGTCCCGCCGCTACGGGGTCACCGGTGTGCCGACCTTCGTGGCCGATGGCTATGGCGTGGTCGGCGCGCAGCCCTACGAGGTGCTGGTGCAGCTGCTCGAGCAAGCTGGCGCCACAGAGCGCGAAGTCGGTTGAAAAAGCCCCCATTCATGCCATGCCGGTCATGGCATGAGTCAGCGCCGGCGCGGCGGACCGGTCGGTGACCGGTTCGCGCCCGGCCTTGGCCTCCAGAGTCGCGTTCAGGCGCTCGCCGCGCGACCGGCGAAGGTGTTGCTGACCTGCACCGAGTTCTTGCCGTAGCGATCTCGAAACGGTTGGGTGTCGATCTCCTCGAGCTGGATGTCGCCGGCGAGGACGGCCTGTTTCCACTGCTCCTGTTGCGGGACGTTGGCATGGAACTCGGGCATCACCTCGCGCGCGAACAGCTC
>JAGRHX010001068.1 GCA_020444775.1 Gammaproteobacteria bacterium | reverse complement strand
CGCTCTTCCTTCTTCCAGCGGACGAAGGTCATACCAGCATCCTGCAGGGCCTTGGCCCTTTCCTTGTTGAGATCCGAGAGCTGCTTTATGTAGACGCTGCCAATCAGCTCGTCGAAGGTGCTGACAAGCAGATTGCGGGTCTTCTCGTTCAGCGAATCGAACTTGCGCTTGTTCATGACGATGGCGACGTTACCGTAGGTGCCGGCACCGAAATCGATCACGAAATTCGACACCTCGTGCAGCGCCATCGGCGTTATCAGGTTGGCCGGTAGGCCCGAGTAGCCCTCGATCACCCGCCGCTCCAACGAGGTGTAGATGTCCGGCGCCGGCAGCGCCACCGGCACCGCGCCAAGCGTCTCCAGCACCTGGTTGACGAAGCCGAAGGCGCGGATGCGCTTGCCCTTCAGCTCATCTATCGATTCGTAGCGCTCCTGCACACCGAGGATGGTCGGGTCGACCGCCAGGCTCGCGAGCAGATGTAGATTCTGTCCCTCGAACTCCTTACGCAGACCATCGAACTCCTGGTACATCTGCTTCACGGTCATCATCAGCGCCTGGGTGTTGTTGCTGATGAAGGGTAGATCCTGCATGGTGGTCAGCGGCAGCTCACCGGGAAAGTATCCGGCCGCGACATAACTGATGTCGCTGATGCCACGAGAGGCCCCATCGAGCAGCGCGGTGGTAGCGAGTAGCGCCTGGTCGCGATAGGTCTCGAAGGTCACCTTGCCACCGGAGCGACTGGTGACCTCGTCCATCCATTTTTGCAAGAAGATCTCGCGCACGTGCGACGCGGGCAGGTAACCCGCGTAGCGTAGCTTGACCTCGTCGAACCCGTCGCCCTGCGCGTGGCTGGCGGGCGCGATCAGTGCGAGTAACAACAGCAGCGAGCCTGCCGCGGCAGTGACTCTTCGCCATATGGATTTCATCGGTGTGTCTCCTCCTTCGTCGGCTGAAATGGGGCTCGACCACGTGGTGCAGACGCGCCCTCGGTCGCAGCGACGCCTGCAAGCGCCGTCCGCGGGTCCCATCCGTATCAGCAGGCGTGGCGCCTGGGCCACTGCCCTTCGACCATCGCCTGTGCTCGTCGATGTCCAACGGGTGGTCAGAACATGATGTTCGGCAGGAACAGCACGATCTCGGGAAACATCACCAGGATGGCAATGGTGGTGATGTCCATCAAGAAGAACCAGAAGATGCCTCTGAAGATCGTCTCCAGCGGCAGATGCGGCGCGACGCTCTTGGCCACATAGACGTTCAGCCCGACCGGTGGCGTGATCGCGGCCACCTCCATCATCTTGATGACGATGATGCCGTACCAGATCGGTGAATGACCGAGCGAGGTGATGACCGGCAGGGTGATTGGGACCGTGATGATCATCACCGACAGCGGATTGAGAAACATGCCGAGCGGTATATAGAGCGCCAGCACCAACAGGAGTATCACCCAGGGCGGCTGATCCAGCCCGGCGATCATCTCCGAGAAGTGATACGGGATGCGACTGAGCGAGACGAACTGCGAGAACAGCGCGGCACCAATCAAGATGGCGAGGATCATGCCAGCGACCCGCGTCGTGTCGCTGATCGCGGACTTGAAGGCCTGACCGACCGATGGCTCGACACCTTCGGGATCACCGACCAGCCGCGTGACCCCGGGCGGCACCCTGACCGGCAGCCCCATGGCCTTGAGGCCAGCCATGACCCGGTGCCAGTAGAACCGGTAGAGCACGCCTATGGCCGCCACCAGCACGCCCACGGCGCCCGCCTCGGTGGGGGTGAACACGCCGAGAAAGATACCGCCGACCATGACGATGAACAGGATGAACACGCCGGTGAGCTTCGGCAGACTCCGGATCCCCTCCATCAGCGGCGTGCGTGGCGCGGGTGGGGCCAGCGATGGATTGAGCTTGACCCGGACCGCGATCATGACGCCATAGATGAACGCCGAAAGGATGCCGGGCAGGATTCCGGCAATCAGCAACTGGCCGATGGAAGCTTCGGCGAGGATGCCATAGAGCACCAATAGCACGCTGGGTGGGATCAGCGTGCCCAGCGTGCCGGCCGCGGCCACACAGCCCGCAGACAGCGCGCGATCATAGTTGTAGCGCTCCATCTCCGGGATGGCGATTCGGCCCATGGTGCCGACCGTGGCGACGCTGGAGCCGGTGGTGGCGGCGAAGGCCGCGCAACCGAACACCGTCGCGAGCGCGAGCCCGCCGGGCAGACGGCCGAGTAGCTTGTAGCCAACGTCGTAGGCATGCGCGGTGATGCCGGAGACGAAGGCCAGGTGGCCGGTCAACACGAACAGGATGACGACGCTCAGGGCGTGTGAGGAAGCGAAGTTCCAGGGTGTGATCCACAGCGTGCTGAGCGCCGCGTCCAGAGGCAGCAGGAAGAGGAAACCGCAAAATGCGGCGATGC
>JAGRHX010001067.1 GCA_020444775.1 Gammaproteobacteria bacterium | reverse complement strand
CTTGCCCTTGGGCGAGCGGACCTCGCCGGACTGAGACACCTCGTAGCCGGGTGCCCACTTGGGGTCGGTGACCGGCACCCACTCGGGGTAGATCGTGGGCACTGGAATGTACTCGTTGATGTTGGTCATGGTCGGAGCCTTTCGGGCGTCGTGGACAGCGAAGATCGTTTCCTTGGTGATCTTGGGCGTACTCATGGGCGCATCTTCAGTGCGGTACGAGCGGACTCCCGCGCCTCGCCCTTGCCGGGAGAAGGCACGCCGCGTGCGGTGTTCATCCCCGCCTCACCCAGCCGCTCAACGTGGGTCCAGTAGGGCGAAATGTAGGTCAGTCGCCGTAGGGCGCGCTGGGGGCCGTAGGGCTGCATCTTGAAGTGCCCACGGCGGTGCTGGGGGTCTTGCTGATGGCTGATGTCGCCTTGGGTACTGGTGGACTCCGCAATGCGCTGACGGCGCAGCCGGGTCAAGGCAGCACCCGTCGTCCAGCCGATGCGGTACATCGACAGGGGCTTGCGGCTGATGTTGCGGCCCAGATTGCGGGTGGCCTTGGCGGGCACCTTCTCGGCTTCCAGCGTGGTCGAGCAGAGGTAGAACAACGACCCCAGCACGACGCTCATCACGTCGCGCATCCACTTGCGGGCGTGTTCGGGGTTGGCCCCGGCGCGAGGCGAATCCCAGTGGTAGCGGGTCATCAGGTCATCGACAATCTCGGCCAACGTCATGGTTTCATCGAAGAACAGCGTCATGGAGTTGAACTCGGTGTCGATGTGCTTCTTGGCCCCGTCGAGGACTTCCAGCACCAACAACATGCCGAAGCGTTCGGCCTCGGTCGCGGTGGTGGGGTAGATGCGCTGCTCGGCTACGTTGCCGACCTTCACGTTGGCAGAGCCGAAGGTGAAGAACCCCAGCAGGCGCATGTACTCGTCAGCGCGCCCATCGGTGCTGCTGCGGTGGACTCCACCCGGCAGCCACGATGTGAAGACCGGCGGCTCGGAGAACACGACGAGCGGGTTCATGTAGGGCAGGGTGCGCAGCACCTCGCCGGGAATCTGGTCGGAGTGAGCGACGCGCACCTCCTCCACAATCTCGGGGTGGATGGCGAGAACCTGTCGCCCGATCCTGCGCCAGACCTGGCTGACCGCCTGGGTCCGCAGAATGTTCTGCCGTCCGAAGGTGTTGAAGCCTCGGGTCAGCGGGTGATCCTCGCTGATGGCCTTGGCGACTTCAACCTCGGATTGCACGGTGTCGAGAATCCGTTGCGCGGTGGCAATAGCCTCAGTGGTCGATGAATATGCCATGGGTGGTGGTCCCTACGTGTGGTGGTTTGATACAGCTTAGTGCGGGTACGACTTTACCCGCTCTATAGGTTTGAGGCAATGAGTCAAAGAAGCCAGTTCCAACTGGTCCGCGCTCTGATCTGTCGAATGGTGTTCTCTACAGAGGCTTGAGAACGTCAAAGCCCTTCCCATCAGGAGCGTGGCGAACTATTGCATCATAACCAAGACCACTTTCCTCGGCAGGCATGACGAACGCATCAGTCGGCCCCGCTTCATCCCGCGAGCGAATGTTGACCGTGCCTGGTAAATCACCCCCTATCGAATCCGGCACTGTCGTTCCTAGTTCTGGGGTCTTGTTGTGGAAGAACTCGTAGTTCTCCATGTCGAGGCCATTGCCCCGCTGCTCGCGTTCGGGGTTACGCGGGAACGCGCCGTGGTGCTTCTGGAAGAAAT
>JAGRHX010001066.1 GCA_020444775.1 Gammaproteobacteria bacterium | reverse complement strand
GCGATGACGCCGCAGCGATGACGCCCATGTCGGTGTCCCTCGTTGCCAGCGGCCCGAATTGCCGATGGCCGCCAGGGTGCTGATGGCCGCCAGGGTGCCCGCGGCCGAGATTATACAAAGGCCAGCCGCACCTCGCCGAGCGCGCCGAGCGTTGCCACCAGCTCGTCACCCGCGGCGGCCGAGTAGATGGCGTCGGTGGTGATGCCGGTGGTGACGAAGTCGCCGGCCCGCAGCGCCAGACCCTGCTCGGGCAGGGCATTGGCCAGCCAGGCCAGGGCGTTCAGCGGGTGTCCGAGCACCTTGCTGCTGTGACCTTCGAGCTCGAGCTGGCCGTTGACCTCCAAACGTGTGGCCTGCGCGGCGAGATCCAGTGCCCGCCAGTCGGCGTGCTTGTGACCATGGATCCAGGCGCCGTGGACCGCGTTGTCGGCGGCCAGCGATTCGGGCGTCACCCGGTCGATGGCGGCGAAGTGATGCTCGACCAGCTCGATCGCCGGCATCGCAGCGGCCACGAAAGCCGCAATCGAATCGGCGTCGTAGGGCTCGGCACGGGCCGGCACGTCGCTGGCCATCTCGAAGCCGACCTCGCATTCGATGATCCGCACCACGTAGTCGGCGGCCGCGAGCCGCACGCCGCTGGCATGCACGCGTGCCGACAGCAAGGTTCCGAACACCGGATGCGGCACACCCAGCATCTGTTGCGCGGCCGGATTGGTCAGGGCGATCTTGTAACCGGCCGGGCGACCACCCCAGGCCTCGGTCAGACGCTGCACCAGCAGACGTTGCGCAGCATAGCCCGCGGCCAGGTCGACCGGCATCAGTCGCTGCGGCAAGGCCTCGACGCTGCGGCCCTGCAAGCGCAGTTCGGCCAGATAGTCAGCGGTCTCGGCGAGCGCGGTGGTGTTCGGCGATGGCATCTGTTCGATCCTCATTCAAGAGTCGCCCGGAGATTCACATGAAGGGCCGACAGTGGCCTCGACCGGACTTCGAGCGCCCGGACTTCGAGTGGCCAGACTTCGAGCGCCCGGACGTCGACGCCTGTACGTCAATGGTCCGCGCGTCAATCATCGGGGCCGCCACGCGGACGGTTGCCGGGCGCGGTCCGCGACCCGCGGCCGGTGCCGCCTGCCCGGTCCGCACGGCATAATCGCACGGGTGCGGCAGGGGATTCACGCGGTGGCAGCGGTGACCGATCCCGAGCCTTGCGTATTCGCGGCGTGCCGCAAATCCACAACACACCATGAAGGAGCTCATCATGCGACTTGCCGACAAGACGGCCGTGATCATCGGTGCTGGTCAGAGTCCCGGGGAAGGCGTGGGTAATGGCCGGGCCACGGCCATGCTGTTCGCCCGCGAAGGGGCCCGGGTGCTGTGCGTGGACCGGGATCTGGCGCGCGCCGAGGAGACCGCGCAGATCCTGCACAAGGAGGGCGGCGTGGCGGAGGCGGCGGCCGCCGACGTGGCCGTGGAGGCCGATCTGAAGCGGGTCATGGAGCAGTGCGTCGATCTGTGGGGCAAGCTGGACATCTTGCACAACAATGTCGGCATCTCCATCGCCGGCGGCGATGCCGGACCGCTCGAGATCACCGAGGAGGCCTTCGATCGGGTCATGACCATCAACCTGCGAGGCACGGTGATGGCGGTGAAACACGCTCTGCCGATCATGCGCAAGCACGAGTCGGGCTGCATCATCAACATCTCGTCGCTGGCCG
>JAGRHX010001065.1 GCA_020444775.1 Gammaproteobacteria bacterium | reverse complement strand
CGCAAGATCGCCGAGGGCACGCCGGCCGAGGTGCGCGAGCACCCGGACGTCATCGAAGCCTACCTGGGGACGGGGCATTGAACGTCTCCCAGGAGGTCTCCCGGGGTGCCTCTGGAGTATCCTCCAGATTGCTGGAGGTCGAGGGGCTGACCGCCGCCTACGGTGCCACCCGGGTGCTGCACGGCATCGACTTCGACCTGGACGAAGGGGGGATCACCGCCATCCTCGGCGCCAATGGCGCGGGCAAGACCACCACCTTGAGAGCGCTGTGTGCGATGGTCCGCACGGGTGGCCGGATCGTGTTGGACGGACGCAGCATCGCCGGCTTGTCGACCGAGGCCATCGCCCGGCGCGGCGTCGCCCACGTGCCGGAGGGACGCGGCACCTTCACCCGTCTGACGACCGAGGAGAATCTGCGTCTGGGCGCGGTGAGCCGCCGCGGCGAAGCGGCCATACGCGGCGATCTGCAGCGTATGTACGGCTATTTCCCACGTCTGCGCGAACGTCGCCAGCAACAGGCCGGCACCTTGTCAGGTGGCGAGCAGCAGATGCTCGCGGTGGCGCGGGCGTTGATGCTCAGGCCGCGACTGATGCTGCTGGACGAGCCGTCCTTTGGCCTGGCGCCGCTGATCGTCCGCGAGCTGTTCGAGATCCTGGCCCGCATCAATCGTGAGGAGGGGGTGAGCATGTTGCTGGTCGAGCAGAACGCGTCCATCGCCCTGGATCTCGCCGACCACGTCTATCTGCTCGAGACCGGCCGGGTGGCGATGAGCGGCCCGGCCGCCGAGATCGCGGCCGACGACCAGGTACGCCGGTCCTATCTGGGTTATTGAACGCGGCCATGGGCGAGCGTCGGCCGGCTCCGGTCGAGTGCAGCCAGGCCATGGGGTAGAGGAGCCGACCACTTGGAGCTGTTCGTCCATCAGGTGCTGTCCGGGCTGGCCACGGGGGCAATCTACGCCTGTGTCGCGCTGGCGGTGGTGATGATCTATCTGGCCATCGACCACTTCAACTTCGCGCAGGGTGAGATGGCCATGTTCAGCACCTTCGTCTGCTGGGCGATGCTGGATGCCGCAGTGCCGTACTGGATCGCCTTTGCGCTGACCGTGGTGATCGCTTTCATTGGCGGCGTGCTGATCGAACGTCTGTTGTTCCGGCCCTTGCACGATGCGCCGGTGCTCAGCCACATCATTGCCTTCCTCGGGCTGTTCTTCATCCTCAACAACGGTGCTGGCGCCATCTGGGAGTTCACCATCAAGCCGATGCAGAGCCCGTTCCCCGATGGCAGCTTCGGTGGTCTCATCAGCCTGCACGAGCTGGGCATGATCGGCGTCACCCTGCTCATGCTGCTCGGTCTGTTCGTGTTCTTTCGCTTCACCACGGTCGGTCTGGCGATGCGCGCCGCGGCCCAGGATCCAGCCTCGGCGCGACTATGTGGGATCCGGGTCGGCTGGATGGTCGCGCTGGGCTGGGGCATGGCCTCGGCGATCGGCGCTGTCGCCGGCATGTTGATTGCGCCCGTGGTGTTCTTGGAGCCGAACATGATGCTCGGCATCGTGCTGTACGGCTTTGCCGCGGCGATCGTCGGCGGTATCAACAATCCGGCCGGTGCGGTCGCGGGGGGCTTCATGGTCGGCGTGCTGGAGAACCTGGTCGGCACCTATATTCCATTTGTCGGCAGCGAGCTGAAGCTCAGCGTGGCCCTGCTGGTGATCGTGGTGGTATTGATGTTCAAGCCGAGCGGGTTGTTCGGTCAGCGTATCGTGAGCCGGGTGTGAGCCGGTGAGCATGGTCGACACGTCATCCGGGCCGGTCGTCGCGCGCGCCTGGCGCCGGCGGCTGGTGGTATCGGTCAGCGTGCTGCTGGCACTGCTGTTGCCGCTGCTGGTGCAGGACTTCTCGGTGTTCCAGCTCACCCTGGTGCTGATCTATGCGATCGCGATACTCGGTCTGAACCTGCTGACCGGTATCAATGGTCAGTTCTCGCTCGGTCACAGTGCCTTCTACGCGGTTGGCGCCTATACCACGGCGATCCTGGTCAGCAACTACGAGGTGAACGCCTATCTGACCCTGCCCGTGTCGGCGCTGCTCGGCTTCGTCGCCGGCTTCCTGTTCGGTTTCCCCGCCCTGCGGCTGTCCGGCATGTATCTGGCGCTTGCCACCTTCGCACTCTCCGTGGCGACACCGCAGCTGCTCAAGTACACCCACTTCGAAGCGCTGACCGGCGGTGTGCAGGGTATCGATCTGTTCAAGCCGGACGTTCCCTTCGACCTGCCCTTGAGCCTGGACCAGTGGTGGTACTACGTCTGCCTGGGCATCCTGCTGGTGCTGATGTGGATGGTCGGCAACCTGATCCACAGCCGCACCGGGCGGGCGTTGATGGCGATCCGGGACAATCCCATCGCGGCCTCGACGATGGGTGTCAACGCGCCGGTCTACAAGACCGTGTGCTTCGGGCTGAGCGCCGCCATCACTGCCATCGCTGGCGCCCTGAGCGCTATCGTGGTGGAGTATGTGGCACCGGACAGCTTCACCTTCATCCTGTCGGTGTACTTCCTCATCGGCATGGTCATCGGCGGCGTCGGCTGGGTGCCCGGGGCGATCATCGGCGGCGCCTTCGTGCTGTATGTGCCGAATCTGGCCGAGCAGGTCTCGACCGGCCTCGCCGGCGTGCTGTTCGGGGTCTGTATCCTGCTGGTGATCTACGTGATGCCGTCCGGCGCCTCGGGGCTGCTGCGGTGGCTGGGCGCGTGGGCGCGGCGCGCGCGGCGGCCGCCAGCGGACCGGTCCTAGGTGGATCCAGTGCCGGTGTCGAACCAGGGGGCTGGACGTCGGCACCCGGCCCAATCGGCAGCAATCGATTCGAATCGGGGGGAGGAACTGATGAGCGGCAAGCAGGCTATGGGCATGCGGCGCGACGAGCGCGCCGCCGGGACGAGTCGGCGAGATGACGGGCTGACCCGTGACTGGAACGGGCGAACCCGGCGAACGACCCGGGGCTGGCGATGCCGGTGGTCGCTACGTCTGGCCGTCAGCGTGGGTGCGCTGCTGGTGATGCTGCCCGCGGCGCTGCCGCTGCAGGCGCAGGCCGCCGAATACGGTCCCGGCGCGAGCGACACGGCGATCCGGATCGGCAACACCAATCCCTACAGCGGCCCGGCCTCGGCCTACGGCACCATCGGCAAGGCCATCGCCGCGTACTTCGACAAGCTCAACGCGGAGGGCGGTATCAACGGCCGCAAGCTCGAGTTCATCACCCTCGACGATGGCTACAGCCCGCCCAAGACCAAGGAGCAGTTTCGCAAGCTGGTGGAGCGCGAGCAGGTGCTGCTGGTGTTCCAGTCGCTGGGCACGCCGACCAACTCGGCCGTGCACACCTACATGAATCGCAAGAAGGTGCCGCAGCTGTTCGTCGCCACCGGGGCGGCGAAGTGGGGAGACCCGGAGAACTATCCGTGGACCATGGGCTGGCAGCCGAACTACCAGACCGAGGGACGCATCTACGCGCGTTACATCCTCGACGAGCATCCGAACGGGCGTATAGGCATCCTGTTCCAGAACGACGACTACGGTAAGGATTACGTCAAGGGGCTCAGGGACGGACTGGGTGACAAGGCCGACAGCATGATCGTCGCCGAGGAGAGCTACGAGGTGACCGATCCCACGGTCCACTCGCAGATCATCAAGCTCAAGGCCGCCGGCGCGGACATCTTCTACAACGTGACCACGCCGAAGTTCGCCGCCCAGGCGATCCGTAAGGTGGCCGAGCTGGGCTGGCAGCCCGTGCACATCCTCAACAACGTCTCCACCTCGGTCGGCTCGGTGCTGGAGCCGGCCGGTCTGGACAACTCCACCGGCATCATCACCACCGCCTATCTGAAGGATCCCACCGATCCGCAATGGCGTGACGATCCGGCCTTCAAGGCCTGGAACGCCTGGATGGACAGCTACTACGCGGATGGCGACCGCAGCTCCACCTTCAATGTCTACGGTTATGCCGCCGCGCAGACCCTGGAAGTGGTGCTGCGTCAGTGTGGGGACGATCTGACCCGTGAGAACGTGATGAAGCAGGCCGCCAGCCTCGACAATGTCAGCGTCGCCATGCTGCTGCCGGGTATCACGATCAAGACCGGCCCTGAGGACTATTATCCGATCGAGCAGATGCAGCTGCAGCGTTTCAACGGCAAGAGCTGGGAACTGTTCGGCGAGGTGATCAGCGGCGCGCTCGGCGAGTGAGCGTGTTCCGGTCGGGCACTGCCGCCGCGGTCGGCGCCCTTAGGGAACCGCTGATTTATTCCATCCATGGAATCAATCAGCATCGCAAAGCGAAAATGCGATTTCCGCTTTGCTC
>JAGRHX010001064.1 GCA_020444775.1 Gammaproteobacteria bacterium | reverse complement strand
GCAGCGGCGCGTCCTCGGCCATCGCATCGTCGACGTCGATGGCGTGCGGCAGCACCTCGTAGTCAATCTCGATGAGCTTCAGCGCCTGGGCCGCGGTCTTTGCGTCCACCGCCGCCACCGCGGCCACCGTGTGGCCTTCGTAGAGCGCCTTCTCGCGGGCCATGATGTTGCGGGTCACGTGCCAGAAGTTCACCGCCACCCGCTCCGGGCCGATGTACGCGAAATCGTGGTCGGGGAAATCCTTGCTGGTCACCACTGCCTTGACCCCGGGCAGGGCCTCGGCCTTGGCGGTGTTGATGGACTTGATCCGCGCGTGCGCGTGCGGGCTACGCAGGATCTTGCCGACCAGTGTGCCCGGCAAAGTGTAGTCCGCACCATACTTGGCAACGCCGGTCACTTTCGGAATGCCGTCCGGGCGTACCGGGCGGGTGCCTATCCATTTGTACTCTTTAGTTGCCTGACTCATGAAGCGCTCTCCAAAAAGGTGCTACTCGTGTGTTGACCGGTCCGCGACGACCGGTCCGCGAGCCCGCTCCGCCAGCGCCGTGCCGGCGCGCGAGCGCGAACTGTACTGCTTCCCGTGTCGTGGGATCGAGACAATGATAGCGCGAGCACGCCAGCGCGAAACACCGTGGCCACGCACCGGCACGGGGCGCAAGCGCGGACGATGTCGATATACTCCAGTCATCATGGAAGGCGGACGTGGGGCAGGCGGACGCACAGGGGCGGCCGTGCTCCGCGGCCATGCTCCGCGAGCAGCGCCGGGGCCCGTGCGGATCCCGGCGGGGATCCGCTGTTTTGCCCGCCCATTCGTCAGAACCACTCGCCGACTCGGCGCCCGGTGTTGCCGTCCGGTGTCGGCTTGCGTCGTTGCATGAGGCCCATTGCATGTCAACATCCGATTCCGGTCCGGTGCTCAAGGTCGACATCTGGCGTGGTGGCGCGGACGGCGGCTTTGCCCGCTACGACGTGCCCCGCGAAGAGAGTCAGACCATCCTCGACGTGGTCACCTACGTGCAGCGCAACCTCGATCCCTCGCTGACCTACCGCTTCGCCTGCAGGGTGGGCATGTGCGGGTCGTGCGCGATGACCGTCAATGGCCGGCCGCGTTGGACCTGCAGGACCCACGTGGCGAAAGTGGCACAGGACGATTCGCTACGCATTGAGCCGCTGCAGAATCTGCCGGTGATCAAGGATCTGGCCGCCGATCTGACCCCGTTCTTCGAGAAATGGCAGCAGGCACGTGGCCGTTTCCAGGGACGTCTGGGACGGCACGACGAATTCGATCGGGTGAGGCCGGACAGCAGCGCCCGGCAGGCTGCCGACGCGCACGTGGAGTGCATCAACTGCGCAGTCTGTTACTCGGCTTGCGACGTGGTCAGCTGGCGTCCGGACTATCTCGGGCCGGCGGCCCTGAATCGGGCCTGGGTCGCCTACAATGACGAACGCGATGCCGATCCGATCGGCGTGCTGCGCGCTGTGGCGAGCGGTGCGGGCTGTCTGTCCTGCCACACCCACCAGTCCTGCGCCGAGCATTGCCCGGTCGAGATCAACCCGACCGCCGGCATCGCCGGTCTCAAACGAGCCGCGTTCAAGGCCTTCTTGAAGGGCCAGCTGCGCGGCGAGCAGGGCACGTCGTGAGCGGGCCGGGCCAGGCCCGCCCCGTTCGGCAATCTGGCGGTCCGGGGATCCACCCGCTGGCCACGAAGAACCTGCGCAACCGACGAATCACGCGAATCACCACGACATGAGCCCACTCGCATTCTTCCTACAGCGCGGCACCGCGTTGCTGTTGGCGCCGCTGGTGCTGGTGCATCTCGGCCTGATCATCTACGCGGTTCGCGGTGGTCTGAGCGCGAACGAGATCCTGGCCCGTACCCAGGGCAGCACCGGCTGGGGGTTGTTCTACGCCCTGTTCGTGCTGGCGGTGTCGGTGCACGCCGGCATCGGTCTGCGCAACGTGCTCGACGAGGCCACCGGTCTGCCACGTGGCGCCAGCGCCGCGCTCGCGCATCTGTTCATGCTGTTGCTGCTGGTGCTTGGCCTGCGCGCGGTGTACGCGGTGGTGATCGCATGAGCGCCGACATGAGCACCCGGCGTTCAACGATCCGGCACGCCGCCAACGCGGCGCCGCGCGCGCGAGGCTGGGCACATCGTGGCCACCCGGGCTATTGGGCCTTCCTGGTGCATCGCCTGTCGGGGCTCGCGCTGGCCGCGTTCCTGCCCCTGCACTTCCTGGCGCTGGGCACCGCCCTGCGTGGCGCGAGTGGCCTGGACGGCATGCTGGCCTGGACCGACAACCCGCTGCTGAAGCTGGCCGAGTGGTTGTTGGTGCTGGCTCTGGCCGCGCATCTGGCCGGTGGCCTGCGTCTGCTCATCGCCGAGCTGTGGGGCTGGTCAGACCAGCAGCGCACCTTCATCGCGCTCGCCTCGGGCGCCGCCGTGGCGGTCAGCCTGCTGTTCGTCTTCAATCTGGTGGGATAGCCGTGGACATAGCACGTCTGGATACCGACATCCTCATCATCGGCAGCGGTGGTGCGGGTCTGTTCGCCGCGCTGCACGCGCATCAGGCCAACCCCTCGCTGCGCATCACCGTGGCGGTCAAGGGCCTGCTGGGCAAGTGCGGCTGCAC
>JAGRHX010001063.1 GCA_020444775.1 Gammaproteobacteria bacterium | reverse complement strand
TCGAGGCGTGAAGCCTTCCAAGCCGGATAGAAGCTGGCCAGTGCCGTAGCTCCGACGGCAAGGCTGGTTGTAATTACAACCAGTGGCCAGGTAAGCATGATTTCTCCAGTAAAACCAATTTCCATATTGGGTGGTGGCGGCATCGGAATTCCGATTCTTGAGATTATCAAAGACAATAGGACTCCGAGGATGAGTCCCAGCAGAGCCCCCCCGATTCCGAGCAGACAGCCCTCGAATACAAATAGCTTCAGCACGACTCGGCGGCGAAGCCCCACCGCCAACAAGGTCCCGATCTCAGCGGTACGTTCGACAACACTCATAATCAACGTGTTCGAGATGCTTATCAGAATCACAAGGACTATGATCGCCCTGACCACGTTAACCTGGCGGGAGAAGAGGGTGACAAACTTGGCGTAGAAATCGGCCAGGTCGAACCAGGGCACGATGTCAAGCCCCAAGTTGGATGCGCCAAGCGCATTCCGTAGTTCCGTAGTGACTGCTGGGGTATTCTCGGTTTCATCAAGCAGGACGACCCAGGCGTGGCTGCCATCAGTCTCGAGCAGTCGCCTCGCGGTAGGCAGTGGCACACGCAATGCACTGTCGTCGAATGCCTTGGTGACCGTTCGGAAGATCCCTTTCACGCGGACTTCAACCGCCGAGATGCTGCCAGTTTCCTTTTTGGCAACGAGTATCGCCGTATCACCCACGGATATGCCCAGATTCATCGCGAGTCCGGCGCCGAGAATGACGCCATCAGGGTCGTCCTCGGAAAGAACCTCACCTTCGACCACACGCAGGTTTCCGGATACAACTTTTTCCTTGTTCGGCTCCACCCCTTCGCCGATGAAGGACACGGTGTTGTCGCCAAAACTGATGAGTCCGCTGAATGACAGACGAGACGCAACCATCGAGACGTGCGCGGACTCAAGGACGCGCTGCAGCTCCGGCGTGTCGGGCGGCAACAGGTAGCTGAACGGGTCAGAGAAACCTTTTTCGAAAAAATCGGATTTCACGATCTGAATATGCCCGAGACGAGCTCGAATTGTGGATTCGCGATTCTCCCAGTACATCCACTCTATGAAGCCACTGGCCAACAACAGTGCAATCACACCGAACGCCACGGCGGACAGACCAAGCGCACTACGCCGGCGGTGGCGCAGCAGGTTTCGCACCGCAAGCGAAAAATTGGCAAATGATGCGGACAGGTCTGCCAGACGTGCCCACGCTGACGGCTGTCGGCTGGCGAGCGCTGAGCCAGATGCCGAGGTCGTTTCCGGCACCGGCTGCGCAGCCGGGGATTCGTTTTGAGGCTGGGGAGACGGCGATGCGGCTCGGGCTGGAGCCTCCGGGCGTTGGGGAGACGTCTCGAAGTCGCCGGGCGTATCGCTCAGTCGACGCGACGGCACGGCTGCAGCGTCCGGAGATCGGGTCGTGGCTGCGCTCACGGTATCCGCCGCGGGCCTTGGCCTGGCGATCACCTTCGGGTCGATGAGGATCCGGTCCCCGAGCTGA
Source organism: Gammaproteobacteria bacterium (assembly GCA_020444775.1). The sequence goes on along the minus strand of JAGRHX010001063.1, from coordinate 9,136 downwards.
ACAACCCGGAGCTGCTGGCCGACTTCCTCCGCACCTTGCGATTGTCGCTCGTCGCGAATTGTCGTCAGGGCATTGAAGACCTCACGACACGAAGACTTGGGGCAGCGCACCATGCCCATGGCCACGCGCAGGTTCTCCGCACGAACGCGGTAGACCGAGTGGCATTTCGGGCATTCGGTGAACATTGCGGGTATGTGCTTGTAGAGACTCTGGCGACCTGACCCTGGGAGGCAGGCGGAACCTCAGCGCAGCTTCTTCAGATACTGCTTGGTGAAGACCTTGTCCGGTAGCTCTCTTTGCGTCATGCCACTGTATCTGAGCAATGAGGAATCGCCCTTGCGCACCTCGTCCTCCATCAACATCTCGGTCGGACGCAAGGTGCCGAGCATCTGAGCGTACTTTCGGTAGTGCGCTGTCTTGAGGTGCCGACCGGAACGCGTGTAGAACTCCGCCTTGTGGGGACGCATCGTCTGCGCATCTACCCAATACAGCACCCGATGGTAGGTCACGCCGCTCTTGGCCGCGGTAAGCTCGATGACGTGATACTGGCTCGAACCGATTGGCTCGGTGCGCAACAGCTTGGGAGTGTAGTCACCTGCAAAGTTGGCACGTGCAAGGTCGCCGTTCGCAACCTGCCCCGTGAGGCGTTGCGACAGGGGCAGTCGGACAGGTTGGGTGACGTCCGGCAGGAACAGCCATAGGTCGGCATCCCGCATGAGCAGTATGTTGCCCCGATCTGAATCTGGGTAGACGGTCTGCACGAGACTCCGATCATTGCCCTTGGCTAGGATACGATACCGAAAGGTCTCCAGCTTTCCGCGGGTCGTGCTGATAACCTCAACGTCGACCATGAACGGTTCGGCAGGGAAGCGGGCTCGGTCTGCCTGCACGACGACCTGCTGCACGTCGACACTGCTAGCGGTCGCCGGCAACGCCCAGGACAACGTGCTGATGGAGATTACCAGGACGAGCAACCGCCCGACAGAGTTCAGGTTGAGTGTGGCTGTTGTCATACGATTGTCCAAGAACAGTGTCGGTGCCGATGACCACCTCGGTCGCGGATGAGGTCGAAGTTGCGTGACAGCCTCGTTCATCGGTGCGTGTCATCACATCTGGCCCGACAGGACTTAGGTTGAACGGTCAAACGACGAAGTATAGCTAGCTTGCGAACCTGGCAGGAAGCGAATTCCAGCCACGCAAACGTATCGACGGCGTCCTCTGCTGGGAGGCGAGCAGGAGGGCTACGCAGCCGTGTGCCAGGGCGCGGCAGAAGCTGCGGTTTGCGCTCCGAGCGCCCCGCGGTCGCCATCGCACACCCCGTACACGCAGCAGCCGACCGTGGCCGTCGCCACGGGCCGGCTCGGCAGCTTTCACGGCAGCCCCAGATGCCGACGAGTCTGGCTGGCACTGTTTAGATAGAGGATCGGACATGACCTTGGTGAGGGTTGAACGGGTCTCCAAGCAGTACACACTTGGCAACCAGACAGTCCACGCGCTGAATGATGTGTCCATGGCGGTCAGTGAAGGTCGCTTTCTGGCCATCGCAGGCCCCTCCGGGAGCGGCAAGAGCACGTTGCTGAACCTGATCGGCTGCATAGACACGCCGACCCAGGGTAACATCCTCTTTAACGGCGAGTTGGTCAGCGACAAGAGTCCCGATCAGCTCGCCTATCTGCGCTCGACCATGCTCGGATTCATCTTTCAGACGTTCAACTTGCTGCCGGTACTGTCCGCCTGGGAGAACGTCGAGTATCCACTCCTGCAACGCCGGGATATTTCCAAGGCCGAGCGGCGCAATCGCGTCGAGCACTACCTCAAGGTCGTCGGGCTGTCGCACAGGATGCACAATCGCCCAAATGAGCTCAGCGGCGGGCAGCGCCAGCGTGTTGCGATTGCCCGCGCCCTGGCTCCACATCCGAAGATAATTCTCGCCGATGAACCGACCGCGAACCTCGACTCCAAAACCGGGGAAGCCATTCTCCGATTAATGAAAGTCATCAATGAGAAGATCGGGACCACCTTCATCTTCTCGACTCACGATTTCCGCATCATGGAGATGGCCGATCAGATTGTGAGCATCAAGGACGGCGAGTTGGTCTTGTAGCCTGAATTCGTCAACCCGGCCACCGGCTCGTGGCCTCTCAGCTTCGGCCACGTGGAGCGACGCCGCGGCAAGCCGCCGGCCGGTAGGCGCACGCTGAATCTTCGGCGTTGTCGTACGGCCGGGCTTGGCCGAGCACGGCGACCAACGGATCGAACCCAACCCACGAACGTTTGACGGCGTGCTGGCCAATTTTTTTACTCGAAGCACCCGCGAGCATCGTGTCTGGGCGTGAATGCCGACGGCTCCCCTGCACGCGACCAGGAATAGCTGTTCTTCCATGGCTACTCTGGCATGCCTACTCTGGCATGGCTGCTCTGTATGTTGCTGCCATTTCCTCGGACGACCTATATGGCGGCATGGATCGTGTGCTCGTTTGCTGCCGTTCGGACGTCGATGCCTCGGCCGGATCGAAGGACTGAACCGCATCATGACTTGGATCGGCAGCGGTCCCTATCCGAGCTCATTGCCACCACCTTGCCAGCGGACCCCGAGCGTAGTTGTCGTTGACCTGCGCAACAGCACGGTGCTTGCCCTTCGGGCAGAACCACTCGGTGGAGCCTGCCAGCCAACGAGGTCGAGCACCACTCCCCCGCCGTCCGGATACCTCAGTCCAAACCGTCAGAGCCGACATCAACACGCCAATCCTGTGGGCGATTGCTTGCTGCACATCCAGCCAAAGCCCGAACCGACGCTTCAGCATTCATGTGTCCTGCCGATATTGTCACGGAGGGCGACCTGGCATTGGGGTCGAGACCGCTTGCACATTCCGATACTCATCGGCCGCTATTGCCATGCGCACGACAGCTGGTCTATAACGCGCGGCGACATTGGGCATGTAGGTTGGTTGCCGCTCTGGTTTCTTGGGTGCGAGGCCACCGGGGCCATCTGACGGATTGGCGAGTTCGCAAAGCCAGTGGAAGGACGTCAGCAGGCTGATCTTTGTCGGTACTTTGCCAAATCCCAAGTCACCACCCCACATTTGAGTCCTATCCTGCAACGCCCCCTGCAAAGACCTCGAGTGAATCCTACATGAAGGACCCGATTCGGAACGGGTGTCTGCGCGGGCTTGACGCTGACAGCCCGTCCGTCCTTCTGCTTGGCTATGGCGGCTCCATCCTTACGTCCCAGCTTCCATCCACCGGATCGACTTGGGTTGCTACCCTGGTCAGCTGCTCAAAATCCAAGGCTTAGCTCTGTGCACGACAATCTTCGCGCAGAGCTGGAAGCCCACGCGTTCTTCAAGGACCTTGCGTCGAGCACACTCGATCGATTGGTTCAACATGCTCGCTGGTTCTCATTGGCCGGAGGCAGCGAGTTGTTTCGAGAGGGCGGCACGGGCAAGAGCTTCTATGCGGTCTGCTCTGGCGCGCTCGGTGTGTTCAAGAGCGACAGCCGAGGCGGCGAACACCTGGTCACCGTCTTGCGCAGCGGCGAAACCGTCGGGGAGATGGCGCTCATAACGAGCACGCCCCGATCGGCGAGCATCATCTCCCTGAGAGACAGCACGCTCATCGAGATCCCCGAATCCGCCTATCGTGACATCGTTTTCAGCGAACCGACCACGATCCTGCGTCTCACTCGTGCGCTGTCTGAGCGTCTGGCCCGCCCGCAGACACGAGGGGCGAGACGTGAGCGACCGCGGACCGTGGCGGTCATTCCTTTGACACGAGGTCTGGATGTCGTTGGCATCGTTCAACGCATTCGAAAATCACTGACCAGGAGGCGCCTGGCCACAGTTGCGCTCGACAATAGCCACTCCGAACAACCACTGGATTGGCTGGACAAGGTTGAGCACAGCGTCGACATCAGCTTCTATGTCTGCAGCGACCCGATGAGCGAACCTGGATGGTACCGTCGCGCGCTCAGGCAGGCAGATCGAATCTTGATGCTTGCGGATGCCAGGCTACAGCCGCCACATTTCTCGCTGCAGCTGATGCCGGAGACCGTTGCCCGTATCGATCTGGTGCTCCAGCATCCACCCAAGCTCGAACGCCCGCTGCCGACCGCGGCGTGGCGCGACTGGCTGAGTGGCGTGCCGCTGACGATGAACATCCGAGCAGATTCCTCGGTTGACATCGATCGGCTGGCGCGGACCGTGTCCAGTTCCGCCCCTGGGCTGATTCTGGCAGGCGGTGGCGCTCGGGGTTTCGCCCATCTTGGCGTAATCAAAGCACTACGCGAGGCCGGTATCCCTTTGGACCTCGTAGGCGGGACCAGCATGGGTGCCATCATTGGTGCCGGCATCGCCTGCGATTGGGAGACCGAGGAGCACATTGAACGCGTCCGGGAAGCGTTCGTAGTCACCAACCCGCTCAGGGATATGACCATACCGGTGCTTGCCCTCTACCGAGGTAGACGGGTATCAGCAGGTCTTGAACGATTCTTCCGCGACTGGCGTATCGAAGATCTCTGGCGCCCATTCTTCTGTGTGTCGACCAATCTGAGCATACACGCCGAACATGTTCACCAAAGCGGGAGCCTGTGGCGGGCACTTCGGGCGAGCATCGCCGTACCGGGCATCCTGCCGCCGGTCGTCGAGAATGGGCAGGTGCTGGTCGATGGCGGCGTGCTGAACAACTTTCCTGTCGATCTGATGGCGCAAGCGCCCCGCGGGCCGCTTATCGGCGTTGATTTCGCACCACACTACTCGGTCAGCGATCCGAGTATCGACCTGGAATCAGACTGGATCACTCGAATTCTTTCGATCAGACGCAATCGAATTCCGACGCTGGTCGGATTGCTGAGCGCCTCGGGGACCGCGGCGAGCTCTGCACGTGCCAGACAGGCCTACTCCCAGCTTGCGATCGTGTTCCGACCTGACCTCGACGATGTCGCCTGGCTGGATTGGCGACGATTCGACCAGACAGTCGAAGCCGGTTACCGACACGCGGCCAATCTACTGGAGAATTATGACGTCGACGAGCTACTCTCGACGCCGCCCTGAGCACTTGCGGCACGTACACTACCGCGCATATCAGAAGCGAGCATTCTCGGATGCGGGCTCGTCTCGAGTTCGAGGCGATGGCTCACTTGCCGTGCATAGCCGGGCTCTGCTCTCACATCACCTCCGGCAGTTGACCATGGTTTTTGACCTCAACAGGATCACTCGGATCCTACGACACCACCGCACGACCCGGCTCAGGCATGGAGATGAAGGCAATGCTGCAGCCAGGGCTGCAGTGGCGATGGTGCTGGCCGGGCCTCCCAACGCGCTGCACATGTGCTTCATCCTGCGCACCGAGCGACCGGGCGATCGCTGGTCCGGGCAGATGGCGCTGCCCGGTGGCTGGGCGAGCTCCCACAGCGAGCCACCCATCCAAGCCGCGATCCGCGAGACGCGTGAAGAGGTAGGGCTGCTGCTCGATGCCCATCAGCACCTCGGTGACCTCGCCGCGCGCAGCATCGGCAGCCGTGGGGACGGCAGACCCGGCCTGCTGTCGCCACACCTGTTCTATATCGGTGAAGCCATGCCGGCGCTCCAGCCGGAGCCACGCGAGGTGGCGGACGCGTTCTGGATCCCGCTCGCACACCTGGCCGACCCGGCCAATCGGACCACCATCGATTGGTATGGCGACGATAGCAGCAGCTTTCCTGGTATCGACTACGGTGGCCAGGTGGTGTGGGGTCTGACGCTCGGCATCTGGCAGGATTTCCGCCGCCTGCTCGAGTCAGGCGGCGACTGAGACCCGCGCAGCGGCAAGGCTCACGGAGCGCCGAGCACGCCGCGGAATCCCGCCATGTCGATCAGCGCGATGTTCGGCTCGTCCTCGACCAGCGCACGATCGCGCGCGGTGTTGTAGCCCCAATCGACCAGATAGAGCCTGGCCAGATCGTCGTTCTTCAGACCGAGCAAGGTCTTCACCCGGTCCTCGAAGAAATGCAGGGTGGCATTCGGAAACTCTTCGCGCAGCCTGCGCAGAACACTCCGTTTGCCACCGCCCTCGAAGGATTCCAGCGCATAGATCCGTTCCGGGTCCACCCGCAGACCGGCCCGCTCGACCAGCTTGCGGGTAAAGCGATCTTCCTTGGTCGTAATGATGCAACGCGGGGCCTGCAGCGCATTGATTGCTTCGACCACGCCCGGATAGAAGCCCTGCGCATCCAGCCAACCGTCCTCGTCGCTACGCAGCCATGCATCACGCGCCTGACCGAAGGCCTGACGCAGGGTGGCCACATCCAGCGACTCCCTGGACATGATCGCATCGCGAAGGCTGGGGAAGGCCTCGAGGATCCGCTCATTCTCCACGCCTTCGGCCATCAGTCGAACCACGATCACGTTCTCGTGACCGGTTTCGATGACCGGACGGACGACCGGGAAACGCGTGCGAAAATCCGCGGGCGGCTGCGCCGGAACCTTCTCCGGCCACAGACCGTGCGCGGCCCGCCAGGCGGTCAGACCGGACTCGTTCGCGCTCTGGCAGACCACCCCATCGAAATCGAAAGCAAAGAAATCACTCACACCCGTGCTCCTGTAGCCCACGTTCGGCCATGGCTGTCCGAGGCCTTGCCTCGCTCATCTGTGGTCGTAACCCGTCACGACTCAAGACCCCAAACGCGCGCCCGGGGCGGGCGGGTCTTCCGGCGCCCCCGCGAAGCACTGCGCGATGGCCATCCAACGCGTGGCCGGTTCACCGACCACCTGCAAATCGGTATCGGCGATATTGCGTCCTTGTGTGACCACATGGCAGAACTGCGCCGCGTCACCACGCACCAGATTCTGCTCGTTGGGCTCGTTGAAACGCCATAGCTGGCCCGACGGCGCGCTGAGCTCGACGTACGGCGCCGGCCCCGGCACCGGTAAGCCGCGATTGGCGAAGGTCCAGCCGTAGGTTCGCACGCCGATGAAGGCGATGTTCTTCAACCGATCGTGATAGACCCGTGGCCGGCGCATCAGGTCATAGATGTCATGGCCGTGCGCCCAGGTCTCCATCTGCCGGGCCGTGGTGAACATGCGCACGCTCATGTCGGGGCCGAACCATTTCAGCCGTCGCTCCGGGTCGGCCCTACCCAGCAGCTCGCACATCTGCTCGAAATAGTCGCGCCAGGCGGTCAACAGGGTCTGCCCCTGCATCGGCTGCGGCCCCATGCCCTGCAGACCGTGCATGGCTGCCTCGCCTCGTGCCCGAGACTCCTCGCGCCTACGCTTGATCTCCTCGAACAAAGCCTCGTCGCGCAATGATTGCACCGCCATCCAGTCCGCGAAATGCAGGTGCATGACTACATCGTTCACGGTCCAACGCTTGAACGGTGTCGGCCGATTCCAGGTCTGCTCATCGAGCGCTTGCAGCAGCTCGTACAGCTCGTCGCCCTCGGCCTTCAGATCCACGGCCTGTTGCAGCATTGATTCGACTCCTCACTTGCGTCGTCCCGTCCGGGTCCAACGGCAATGGCCCCAGCGGCAATGGACTTTGCGGCCTCAATCCCACTGGAAGCTATAGATGTTGCGTTGTTCGGTCTGCCGTGCGGGCTGACCCGCGAGCTTGATCAGGGACAACGCCTGAACCTCCACCCGGTCCGGCTGCAGGGTCCTCGGATCGGTGACGATCTCGACCATGGAGGATTGCGCGACCGACTCGATGAGCGTGGTCGGATTCGCCGACGACGATCCACCCGAGACGCTACTCATCTTCTCCAGAAAGCGTCCGAGCGCCTGCTTGATGGCGTCACCGTCGGCGATGGAACGCATGCGATATCGAACCCGGCCCGGGGCGCTGCCTGCGGGCACGGCGAGCGGCTCGAGCACGATATCGAAGGGGATCTTCTGGCCGAAAGCGACGTTCTCACTACGCCAGCTGGTGATGCCGTCCACCCGTGGCGGCAGGCGCAACCAGAAGCCCACCCAGGCGTTCCAGTATGAGGCCGAGGACGCCTCGATGGTGGCCAGGGTCGTCGGTGCGAACATCAGTGCCTCGACGCGCTGGCGCACGGCCGGGTCACCCAGATTGCGAAACAGTTCGTTGTCGAGCAGACCGCGCAGGATCTCCTCGATGCCTTCGACCGCGATCAGCTCGCCGCTGCGCGCCACCCGGAAGCGCGGCAACGCGCTCATCATGGCGATCTGCGGTGCAAGCTGCTCGAGCACACGCGCCTCACGGATATCCATGCCTTCGATGTCGATCAGCTCGAAGCCGGCGAAACGCACCTCGATATCGTCGTTCGCGCCGAGCGAGGCCGTGTGCAATCGAAAACGCGCGCGATAGTGTCGACCGTTCTTGAAGCCTTCCTCGAAGACCCGGGCCTGGCCTGGAACCGGCCAGGCGAATCGCATCTCCGTGGCCACGGGCTGGGCGTACGCCGCTGCCCCCCAGAGCAGTGCCGCAAGCAGCACGAGCTGGACGAGGATTGGGCACCAGCGCCACGGCCCGGCTGGCGCCGTGCGGGCTCCTCGCCATCGATCCGGAAAGCCGGGCGGGCGATGCAATGGTGGTTGCTGGTGGTGATTCATCGAAGCTCGAGCAGGCAAACGCGTCGACTCAGGATGACGGCTCCGGACAGCTCGCTCCATGCGGACCGGCTCGCACGGAATGCGTTGCCGTCGCCAACCCAGGCAACCAGACGGCGAACGGCCAGATCGGGGCCGGGCTCGGTCGGTCGCCAGTGTAACGTGTTTTCCACAGAGCTTGAGATCCGGGCGGGTTCTACATCTCTGGGTGCGCGGCGACGCGCGAGAAGGGGCTAGCACTGCATCGCGTCGGCGCGACGCCATGGCGCCCGGGTCCCGTTTGCGCCAGATCAAGCACGCGTGCAGCATTGAGACCTATAAGTGAACAGGGCGAGAGGAATGTCCGCGCACGTTGCCCACATCGGCGAGCGACGTCATGGCCCGACGACCCGAGCATCGACGACCCGATAGGAGGAGAATCCATGCCCGGCAGAAAGCTGACCTCCATACTGGAGCAGCGCCAGCCCGTGCTGGTGCAGAGCGACGACACGATCGCCCACGCGGCGCGCGAGATGAGCCGTCTGGCGCAGAACGCGGCCTTGGTGCTACGCAAGTCGCGCACCGTGGGCATCATCACCGAGACCGACATC
>JAGRHX010001062.1 GCA_020444775.1 Gammaproteobacteria bacterium | reverse complement strand
GATCGCGAGTCGATATGGATTGCGCCGGGCTCAGGTGGAACCCGTGCTCGGGCTGCTCGAATCGCGTGGTGTGCTGGTGCGTGGCGAGATCAGGCCGGGAGGCGTGCACACCGACTGGTGTGATGCCGAGGTGTTGCGGCGTCTCAAACGCATGACCCTGGCTCGACTTCGCAACGAGGTCGCCGCGGTGGAGCCGGCCACGCTTGGGCGTTTCCTGCCCGACTGGCATGGACTGCTCAATCCTCGTCAGGGTCCGGACGCGCTGCTCGAAGCCGTCACCCAGCTGCAGGGTTTGCCGCTGTCCTGGCAGACGCTGGTCGGGCAGCTGCTGCCGGCACGTGTTGCCGGATTCCGTGTGCAACAGCTCGACATGCTATGCGCCAGCGGCGCGATTGTCTGGGTGGGACATTCGGCCTTGGGGCCACGCGATGGCCGGATTGTGCTCTACCTGCGCAACCGCTTCCACGAGCTCGCCGCCGATCTGCCTGACAGTGTCGAGTCACTGACGTCTGTGCTGGATGAGCGTCTGCAGCTCGATGGCGACGAGCTGGCCGTGGCGCATACCATCGTCTCGACCCTGGGGCGGCGTGGCGCGTGTTTCCTGCTCGATCTGGAGGATGCGGTGCAGCTCCAGCATCCAGGCGTTGCCGTGGCCTCTTTCGAGCGTGCCTTGTGGGCACTGGTCTGGTCAGGGCTGCTCAGCAACGACACCACCGCACCCTTGCAGCAGCTCGGTCGTCGTCGGTCCAGCACCAGGGTCAGCGCTGCTTCCAGAGCCGGAGCCGCGCGTCGTAACGCGACGCTGGCGGGCGGCCGCTGGTCCTTGTTGTTGGGGCATGCGGCGGCGAACGTCAATGCAACCGAGCAGGCCCTGGCGCGAGCCAGGATGCTGCTCGATCGCTACGGTATCGTCAGCCGTGACGCGGCGGCCAGCGAGTCCCTGCCGGGTGGGTTCGGCGCGGTCTACCCGGTGCTCAAGCAGATGGAAGAGAGTGGCCGGGTCCGGCGCGGTCATTTCATTGACGGCCTGGCCGGCGCGCAGTTCGCACAGCCAGGGGCTGTCGATCGGCTGCGTGCTGCGCGCGGCGAGGACGACGAGCCGTGGCGCGACGAGCACCTGCTGCTGATCCCGGCCATCGACCCCGCAAATCCCTTTGGCAGCCTGTTGCCCTGGCCGGGGCTCGATGCGGTCGTCGACGACACGAACGCGCCGCGCGAATCGCGACGGGCCAGCCCACGTCGCGTGAACAACGCCTGGGTGGTGCTCGCGCGTGGGCTGCCGGCCTTGTATGTGAACGCGGCCGGTACCGCGCTGCTCAGCTTCGCCAGCACCTTCGAACGTTTTCCCGAGGCGCTGCCGGCCGCCGCTCGCGCCTTGACGCGGCTGCCGCGGCGGGCCTTTGGCGGCCGCCGTTCGTTGCTGGTCGAGCAGGTGGACGGTGTGCCGGTGCGCCAGAGTCCGCTCTACGAGGTACTTCGCGAGGCCGGCTTCCGTTCCGACTACAAGGGACTCGGTGCGCCCCTGCCCTGATAGGACTCGACAGAGATTCGATGAGGGACGCCGATGGTCACGCGCGCTGAGCGGACTCAATCCGTCTCGCTCGGCTGACAGGCAGGACACCAATAGGTGCTGCGATGCTGGCGACCGGCGCGAACGTATCGAATCGGCGTGCGGCACACATGACAGGGTCGATCGGCACGCCGGTACACCCACAATCGGCCCGCCGCGTCGGCTACCTCGCGGGTCGTGCGCGGCGCGCCGCCGATGTTGCGTGGCAAGACCTGCCGGGCCCGGTCATACAGCGCTCGCAGCGTGTCAGAGTCGGTCCTGCCGAGCGCTCGGAACGGGGACAGCCGCGCGATGAACAGCAGCTCCGATTTATAGACGTTGCCGATGCCGGCGGCGACGCGTTGATCCAGCAGTACCTCGGCCAGCGGGACATCGGCGCCGAGCAGGCTGCGCGCACGGGCCTCGATCAACGCGGTGTCGAGCGGCGCCGGGACGCTCAAATCCGGCCCAAGGTGTGCCTGCAGTCGTCGTTCGGCGATGCTCCCGACCCTCATCACCTCCACCTCACGGGCGCTGAAGCAGACGTACTGTTGGTCCTCGCGCTGGATGAGCAGCGAGGCACGGTGGGCCGGCTTCTTCCAGCGTTCGCCGAGCGTGTAGCGGTGCCAGCTACCGGTCATGCCGAGGTGCACACGAATCTGCTCGCGGGCATCCAGCTCGATGCATAGGTGCTTGCCGTTGGCATTGATGGCCGTGACCTGTCGATCGCGGAGCACGAAGCCCGGTGCATGCGCTATCCGTCCATCACTCAACCGCTGGCCGACCAGCGCTTCGCGCAGGTAGCGGGCGATGGTGTGGACGGTGTCGCCCTCGGGCATCCGCGATCTCCGGGCAGCGGCACGGGTCAGCGCCCGGCGGCGCGCAGGAACTCGTTGCCACCGGCCTGCAGCAGGCGTGGCAGGTGCGTGTAGATGTAGCGTACCCCCTGGTCGAGCAGCGCCGCGACACCGTGACTGGTCGCCGGCATCCCGGGGATACGACCGGCGGTGACGATCCGACGCAAGGTGCTGTCGATGGCGTTGGCGACCGGGGGCGCCTTGGGATTGCCCGGGTGCCCCATGGACTGTGACAGATCCGAGGGACCGATGAAGTACACGTCCACCGACTCCACGTCGAGCAGCTCGTCGATGGCAAGCACCGCCTGCTCGTGCTCGATCTGTACGCACACCAGGGTCGCGGCATTGCTGCGGCTGACGAAGTCGGGCATCGACTCGCCCAGCCCATAGCGGTCGGGGCGGGTGCCGGCCGCCAGACCGCGTTGCGCGCCGGCACCGAACTTGACCGCCGCGACCGCGCGTCGCGCGTCCTCGGCGCTGTTCACGTGAGGCACCTGCACGCCGTGCGCGCCACGGTCCATCACCGCGCTGATCTCGGCGCTGCGATTGCCGGGTGGGCGGACGATGGCGCTGATGCCACAGGCCTGGGCAGCCATGATCATGAGCTCGGCGCTCTCGATGCCGATCGTTCCGTGCTCCATGTCGACAAGGACCCAGTCGAAACCCAGGTGTCCGACCATCTCCACCATCTGCGGCGATGGAATCATCACCGAGCAGCCGAGCGCGGCGTCACCGGCCGCCAGCCGGCGCTTCATGGCGTCCGAAATCCAGTCCTGCCTGCTCATCGATCGTTCACCCTCTGCATGGCCTGGTTGCTTGTTGCCACTTGTATCAGGGGTTGAGGATCCGCGCACGCAGTGTGCCGGGTACCTGCTTGATACGCTCCAGCTTGTCGGCGTCGAAGCCCTGACCGATGTCGAAGTCGACGATGCAGAATCCGACCCGATCGTCGCTCTGCAGGTATTGAGCCTGGATGTTGATACCGCTGGCCGAGAACACCTGGTTCATCTGCGCCATCACGCCAGGCTGGTTGAGATGGATGTGCAGCAGTCGGTAGGTGCCGCTGTGCGGTGGCAGACTGACCTCGGGAAAGTTGACCGCGGAAACCGTGCAGCCGTTGCCCTGGTATCTCAGCAGCTTCTCCGCAACCTCTATGCCGATGCTCTGCTGGGCCTCCTCGGTGCTACCACCGACGTGCGGGGTGAGGATGACGTTGTCG
>JAGRHX010001061.1 GCA_020444775.1 Gammaproteobacteria bacterium | reverse complement strand
CCGGCACCGCCCGGTGCAAAGCTCACGGCCTCGGCGACGCTGACCAGCGACTCGGCGCGCGCTCGTGGCCCGCGACGCAGAAGCCCCCGCACTCGACCACGTCTTACCGAGAACAGCGTCCAGGGCTCGGTACCGAGCAGCTGACAGGTCACCGCGACCGCCTCCGCGGTCGGCAGTTCGCGTTGCGCTGGCACCCGGGTGCGCAATCGTCGCAGGTCGGCGAGCTCCGCATCCAGATAACGTAGCGCGCCTTCCAGCCGCCGCCAGGCCCAGATTGGATAGGAGACCAGGACACAGACCAACGCGGTCGCCGGCGCGAACCAGATGTTCAGGATCACCAGCAGTCCCGCCTCCAGCACCACGATACCGGCCAGCACGGCGAGCACCACCAGCAGATTCACACGTGGTGACAGTCGCGGATAGACCAACAGCGGCACGATGGTCAGCAACAGGGTCAAGAGCAGCGCCAGGGTCTTCGGCATCGGCTCGATCAGACGACCGTCGCGAATCGCCTCGACCAGGTTGGCATTGAACTCGACACCGGGCATCGGCGAGGCATGCCCCGAGATCGACGTGGGGATGATGTCGGCGAGACCACTGGCCGTCATACCGATCAACACGTAGCGATTCAGGAACACGTCCTCCGGGACGCGGCCATCGAGCACGTCGGCGTAGGACACACGCTTGAAATGCCCGGACGGTCCGACGTACGGCACGATTACCCTGTAGTCGCGCACCCAACGGCGACCGATGACGTCGTTCGAAAGACCGCCGGCGGACGTTCCGCCAAGCGCGTTGCCGGTGGCGCTGACCCGGTCGGCGCCACGCTGCTGTCCCGGCAAACGCCCTACACGCTCCGGCTCGACCAGGTTGACCATGGCCAGGGCCAGGGCCGGCCAGTGTGGATTGCCCAGCCCGGCCATCAGATAGACCTGACGCGACAGTCCGTCGCGGTCCAGCTCCACGTCCACGTGCCCGAATGCGGCCGCCTCCGCCGCAATCTCCGGCAAGGGCAGCTGCTCGACCAGCATGCCGCCCAGCCGGGTCTGCTCGGGCACCACCGGGAACACCACCCGCCCGCTGCGTGCGACCGCGTCCGCCAGGGCCCGATCCGCGGCCATGTCATCCTGCTGCGGCTCGACGAACAGCACGTCGAAACCGATGACCCGCGCGCCCGCGGCGCTCAGTCGGTCGAGCAGATCGGCATGCATACGGCGTGACCACGGCCAACGCCCCAACTGACGCAGGCTGTTCTCATCGATTCCGACGATGACCACGTCCTCGGGCTGCTCGTGCGTCCACAAGCGCAGCTGCGCATCGAGCAACAGCACATTGAGACGCCACAGACCGGCACTGAGCTCCAGAGCGGTACTGGCCAGCAACGCCATCAGCAACAGCGCCAGGAACTCGGATGGCAGCCAGGCCCGCAGCGCGCTCAGGCTCACGTGCTCATCTCGTTCGCCGCATCCTCATCGCTGCCGCCGGCGCCTCCAGACGTAGCGCGCGTCGCTTCTCGACCACCGTCTCTCGCCGTGCCCTAGAGCACCAGCAGGATGAGGGCCGCCGGCAACAGCAGCTGCCAGTAATCCTCGTTTGGCACTTCGATTCGATAGACCGCGTCCGCAGGACCTTCCACGCCTTCAGCACTGATGCCCTGGATACGGAAGAAGTACTCGCCCGCATCGGGCTTGTCCACGCGCACGCTGGTCTGCTCGACCGTCTGCTCGACCAGCATCGATTCGAACTCGCGATCGTAGGCCAGCTGGAATCGATAACGGGCGGCGTTGGCGGTCTCGGCCCAGGAGAACCCGATGCTGTCGTCCTGCAACGCGGGATCGTCGGGTTTGACCGGATCGGGCACCGCCAGCACACGGAATGCCCGCGGCTCACCGAACGGCCCGCGCTCGATCCCGGTCGAAGCACCACCATCTGCTGTCCGGATCGGCGCGCTGGTCGCCATCCGCCAGGCGTAGTTGCCGGGCGCTGGCAGTGGCGCCAGCGTGAACCGTCCGTCGGGGGTCAGATCGTGGCTGACGACCGGACTGCCGGTGTCGGTATCGACTACCTCCAGGTGCACCTGCTCGGAGCCTTCGGGCGCGGAGAACCAGAGCTCGGCCGATTTGCCGAACAGCCGCGCGTCCACCTCCGGCTTCAACACCACCGGCGGCACCGGCCGCGCATCCACCAGCAGCATCCGGTCGGCGTCCAGGCCCTCGAGTCCACTCGCGTCGATGGCGCGTACGCGCAACCAATAGCGACCGTCCGGCGGCGTCTCCAGGCGCGCACCCGGCTCACGTGTCAGGCGCTCGTCGAGCAGGCTGCTACGCGCCTCGTCGGCGTACAGCAGCAGTCTGTAGCGTACCGCGCCATCGATCGCCGGCCAGCTCAGATCCAGCACCAGGCGCGTCTGGGTCTCGGCCACGGCGGACAGGTCCACGGCCGGCAGCAAGCGCCGCGGGGGCTGCGGGCGCTGTCCCTGCGCAGCGATCACGCCGAAACCCTGCGGCACACGACGTGATCGACCGCTCGCGGAAACGACGATCTCGCCCTCGGTCACCTCGCCGCGTGTGAGCCGTTGCTCGACGTCACTGACCACCCGGTATTCGGTGCCCCGCACCGCGGCGACCGCGGCCGGTGTGCTGATCTCGAAGCGCGACGCCGCGCCCTTTGCCGGGCTGGCCTTGTTCTCCAGACGCCCGCGGTTCAGGCGCAACCGGGTATCGACCATGCCCGTGTCCGAGAACTCACTCAGGGAATCGAATACCAGCTCCGAGTCGGCGTGCAGGAACAATGTCGAACCATCCGCGAAGCGCACCGTGGCGCTGGCAGACGGCCCGGTCTGCAGTCGGTGACCGATTTCAAGGCGCTCACCGATCTGCGCCTCGCGCCGCGACTCGTTGCGCACGCTGACAGCCATGCTGCCGACCGTCGGCAGGGTGCGGGTGAGCAGGACCTGGCCTTGTTTCTCTACCAGGGTGGCCGTGGCGGGCTGAACCTTCAGCCAACGCACCGGCACCCGGATACGGGTCCCCGGCCGGATCCGAGCTGGATCCTGGATGCCGTTGTAGGCACGCAGGCGCTCGGTCAGATGCGTGCCCTCCAGGTAGCGTTGGCTCAGCTCCCAGAGGGTGTCGCCGGGGCGCGACGTGTAGGTCCAGTCACCCTGCGCCTGCACATGTCCGGCCGCGGCGAGCAACAGACCCAACATCAGCATGCCGAGCATGCCGGGAATTCCCGGGACACCGGGCCGCCAACGCGCCTGCTTGCGCGGCTCGGCTCGCGCGCGACCCGGGCCCTGAGCGGACCCTGGACCAGAGGACGGGGTGGATGGCCGCTCGGGCCACCGGCCGGTCCGTGCTCGGGCGCCCTGCGGGCGGATGCTCGAGCCTTTCGAATGAGCAGGACGGTTCCACGCACGGCCACGGCGTCGTGAGCTTTGCGTGACGCGGGCCTCCAGCCCGGGCAACTGCCGTTCCGATGACACTTCCAAACACTCCCAGAGCTGCTGCCGCCCCAGAGCAGATGCGGCAATGCAGCAGCGATGGGGCAGCGATTATCGGACCGAGCAGCGGGTGGACGCCGGAAAACGTTGGCGGTTGCTGGTGAGCACCATGGGGCGAGCACCGTGACGTGCCCGGCAGCCGTGGCGTATGCCCACCAGCCGGCCCGCCGGACACACGCCCGGCAGAAGCCCTGGAGGTGACCGGATTGACGCGAGTCGTATCGCGGCTAATCGTCGCTCAACGATTCCAGACGATAGCCATGCTGGTAGACCGAGCTCAGTCTCCAACCGCAGGCTGGGTTCAAACCCAACTTCGTCCGAATACGAGATACATGGGTGTCGATGGTCCTCGTGTTCAGGTCACCACGAGTCCCCCACACGGTTTCAAGAATATAACTTCGCGATAGCAGTCGACCAGCGTTTCTGAACAGAAACAGCGCGAACTCATACTCCTTGCGGGTCAGGGTCACCGCTTCGCCATCGCGGGTCACCGTCTCCGAGCGAACGTCGAATTCAAATGGCGGGAAACTGAACACCTGGTCCTGTTGCTCGGGCCGGGCTCGCCGCAACAAAGCGTTGACCCGCGCCAGGGTCTCTTCCTGTCGCACCGGCTTGCACATGTAGTCATCGGCGCCCTGACGCAGGGCGTGAACCACGTCGGCCTCCTCGTCCCGACTGGTGATGAACACCACCGGCATGCGCCAGCCGCCAGCCGACCGCATCTCCATCAGCACCTCGTCTCCCGACATGTCAGGCAATCCCCAGTCGAGAATGGCGAGGTCGTAGGAGCCGTGCAGCACGTCCTGCAAGAACGACCTGCCGTTGGCATGGTGGGTGCACGAGAAACCAGCGTTGTCCAGCCAGTTGAGCAACAGCTCGGCCTGCGCCGGGTCATCCTCCAGAACCGCGATACGTCCAAGTTTTTGAGTCGCCACTCCGCATCTCCTGCCTATGGCCGCGTGAGCTGGTATAGAACTACTCACACCTATTGTATCGATCCGTTCCATTCTCGTGCGACCTCGTCATGTAGTCTGAATCTTTCGTGTATGGAGTCCATCTGGCCCGACGCTGCATCGGGCCATCCAGACCGCGCTCGATCGAACGTCGAGCAACTCGATACGTTGTTCAACAAAAGTGGATTGCCCCCAAGGTGGATTCGCCATTTGGATCGACCCGGGCAACACCCTGAGGGCGCGAGCCCGATGGCAGTGGACCGAACAAGTCGGCCTGGCATCGCCTCGCCCTACCTCCACGCACCACGCGACATCTGACAATCTGCCGCGCCCCCATGGGGCTCCTTGGAAAGCCGGCAGCGCACGCCGCACATCAATCGCCCATGGCCAACATTCTTTGGCGGCCACCGGTCCAACGACAAGATGCCGACCGAAACGTCTAACAGTGTTTAACGATGCCCTGACACGTCCCGTGTTCATAATGCATCGTCCGTTCAGACCGACCTCGATCCAGGCATGAGCCGGTCAGCGCCTCGCATCGGATCACAGGCCGGAACTGGAATGGAACAAAACGTGTTGGACGCGAAGCGTTTGCCTCGATCCCGATCAAGATCCATCGCACACGGCGACAAGCGTCCGGGTGGTGCAACGTCGCCTGCCTGCTCGAGACCGTTTCCAGGAGTCCGTTGGCAAGGTAATCCAAAGGCCTTTTTGCGTAGCCTGGGCTACCGATGGAACGAGCGATTCCAACAACCAGAAGAGTTCACAACAACACAACGAAGGGAGACATGAGTCATGTTTCGTATGACCCTGATGGCCGCCGCCACAGTCGCGGCGCTAGGGCTGACCGGCTGCGCCGGCACCCAGCCGAGTGATGTCGACGCGCTACGAGATGAGCTACAAGATCGCGAGCAGGAAGCCGCCCGGTTGCGTGGCACCGTGGACGAGCTGCAGATGTCCCTGAAGCAGAAGGACGAGATACTGGCCTCCCGCGGCACCGGCGCAGCCATGCCCGGTGGCGATCTGCTGCCACCCGACGCCAAGCCGGGTGAATGCTACGCGCGTGTGTTCATGCCGCCCCAGTATCAGGACGAGCGGGAGACGGTCGTGCGACGGGAGGCCGCCAGGAATGTTCGCGTATTGCCAGCCAGGTATGGCACGGTGAGCAAGCAGATCCTGGTCCGCGAGGCCTCGGAGCAGCTCAACGTGGTGCCTGCCCGATATGAGTGGGTCGAGGAGCAGGTCATGGTCAGCGAGGCTTCGGAGCGTATCGAGGTGATTCCGGCCCGCTACGAGACACGGACCGAACAGGTCCTCGTGCAACCGGCCTATACCACCTGGAAGAAGGGGCGCGGACCGATCGAGAAGATCGACGAGGCCACCGGTGAGATCATGTGTCTGGTCGAGGTGCCGGCGGTCTACGAGACGGTCAGCACGCGCGTGATGGTCAGCGAGCCCAGCACTCGCAAGATCCCGGTGCCAGCTGTGTATAGAACGGTGAAGAAGCGGGTGATGGTGGAGCCGCCGAAGACCGTCAAGGTTGACATCCCGGCGGAATACAAGACCGTGCAGGTCAAGGAGATGGTGGAAGCGCCACGCGAGGTCGTCGAGGAGATCCCGGCCGAGTATCAGCAGATCACCAAGCGCAAGCTGGTTCGCGAAGGCCGGCTGGAATGGCGCCCGATCCTGTGCGAGACCAACACCACGCGCGATGTCATCATCAAGCTGCAGCAGGCGCTGCGCGACAAGGGCTACTACAAGGGCCCGATCGACGGCATCGTCGGTCGCCAGAC
>JAGRHX010001060.1 GCA_020444775.1 Gammaproteobacteria bacterium | reverse complement strand
GCCACCGGATTGCCGGACAAGGTGCCGATCTGCGGCATGAAGCGGTCCGGCTCGACCCGGCTGCTGTCGAACAGCGCCATGATGTCGTCACGACCGGCAATCGCCGCCAACGGGAATCCACCGCCGATGGCCTTGCCCAGGGTGCAGATGTCCGGGGTCACGCCGTAGTAGGCCTGGGCACCGCCGTAGGCCAGACGGAAGCCGGTCACCACCTCGTCGAAGACCAGCAGCATGTCGTGCTTCAGGGTCAGCTCGCGCATCGCCTGCAGGAAGCCCGGCCGCGGTGACAACAGGCGCTGGAACGGCTCCATGAAGACCGCGCCGATGCTGCCCTTGTGCTCCTTGATGAGGCTCTCGACCGCGTCGGCGTCGTTGAACGGCGCGACCACGATCTCGTCGCGCACGCTGCGTGGGATACCGGCCGAATCGGGGATCGGCGACGGCAGATTGCCCGGCTGCTTGGGCGCCAGGCTCATCAGGCCGTAGTCGCTCATGCCGTGATAGCCGCCCTCGAACTTGAGGATCTTGTCACGACCGCTGTAGGCCCGGGCCAGACGCATCGCATAGGCGTCGGCCTCGGTGCCGCTGCTGACGTAGCGCACCTTCTCGGCGCAGGGCACCGCCTCGACGATCATCTCGGCGAGCTCGATGCCGTGCCGGTTGTTGGCGAAATAGGTGGTGCCCAGCTCGAGCTGAGCCTGCACCGCGGCGTTCACCTCGGGATGGGCGTGGCCGATCAGCATCGGCCCGGACCCGAGCAGATAGTCCACGTATTCCCGGCCGGACTCGTCCCAGACACGCGCGCCACGCCCGCGTGCGATGACCAGCTCCGCGGCGGTGTTGCCGAAGCTGCCTCCGGGCAACACCTGACGTGCACGACTCAACAACGCCTCCGGCGTGGCGCCGGACGCGGCTTCGGTCTTGAGGTGGGCGGACATGCGCGAATGCCTCCTGTTGGACAGGCTGTTGGATGGGCCGATGGACGGCTCTGAAGGATGCCGCCAACTGTGCACAGGTGCGAGCCGAGCTGTCAAAGACTGACGCGACGCCGGGCCGGCCGGACTGACAGGCCGGCCACCGCCACGCTACCATCGAGGCTCGTCATTCATCACGCGCCTGCGGCGCTCGAGCGGCGCACCAGGAACTGGCGCAGCGAAGACAGGTGCTGAGCCTGCCAGGCACCGCGCCCGGGAAATCACCAAATCATGAAATTCAGCAACTTCCTCTTTCCGAGCAGCTTCGACGTCGCCGATGACCACGACGTCATCAAGGAGACCTTGCGCGAGGCGCAGCTGTGCGATCAGCTGGGCATGCAGGCCCTGTGGCTGGCCGAGCATCATTTCGACGGCATCTGCGCCTACGTCGATCCGGTGGCCTTCGCCGCTGCCCTTGCCACCGCCACCACGCGTATCGACATCGGCTTCGCGGTCGCCCAGATGTCCTTGCACCATCCGATTCGCATGGCCGAGCAGATGGCCCTCATCGACAACCTCAGCGACGGTCGGCTGATCGTCGGTCTGGGCCGCGGTACCGCCTACAACATCTACGACTACCAGGGTTATGGCATCGATCCGGAGGAGGCCCAGGGCCGTCTGCTCGAGGCCGAGGCCCTGATGATCGCGGCATGGACCGGCGAGGACCTGGACCATCGCGGTGAGTTCTTCCAGGCGCGCCTGCCACTGCTTCGGCCGCAGTGCTTCAGCCGTCCGCATCCACGGCTGATCCGAGCCTGCTCCGGCGAGGCCTCGATGCTGGAGATGGCCCGCGCCGGCCGGCCCTTCCTGATGAACGTGCAGAGCAACGAGGTCACGCGCAAGCGCATGGATCTGTACCGCGCGACCATGCGTGAGGCCGGCTTCGATGATGAGGCCGTGCAGCGCAACGTCGACGACAGCTGGGTCTGGCGCAACGTGTACGTAGCCGATACCGACGCCGCGGCCGAGCGCGAGGCGGTCGGCGCCTTCGAGCGCATGATCGCGCATCGCAGCGAAATGCGCCGTCGCATCTACGAGCAGCAGGGCGTGAGCCTGGTCGACATGAGCAACAGCAGTCAGCCGGCGCGTGCCCAGGTCGGCCACTCGCTGCTGTGCGGCTCACCGGCAACCGTCAGCGAGCGTATCGAGGAGATCCGCCGCATCGGTGTCGGCGGCCTCATCTTGCAGTTTCGACTCGGCCCCATGTCCTACGAGCAGACCGAACGCAGCATCCGCATGTTCATGTCCGAGGTCGCCCCGGCTTTCCAGCCGTAGACACGCCCTATTCAGTCGACACCGTCGTTCGCACCTCGGCCCATCCAGGAGCCCACATCGATGGCGCTACACAGCCTGCAGATCAAACGCCAGGAGATCCTCGCCGGGGGTCGCGAATTCGGCGAGCACGGCGTCTTCAGCCGGATCGACGCGACCGCTCATTACCAGGTGGACCCGAGCGATCCGGCCAACAAGGACATCGTCGATCTGGCCCTCGCCGCGGACGACGACGGTCTGGTGCGGTTCTCCGGTGACGTCTGCCTGGTCATGCCGGAAAACCCCGGACGGGGCAATCGCACGCTGCTGGTCGAAGCGCCCAACCGTGGCAATCGCACCGCGCTACGCTCATTCAACGGCGCCCCGGTGGATCTGATGCCGACCGACGAGATCCGTATCGGCGATGGCTTCCTGATGGAGCAAGGCTTTGCGCTGGCCTGGTGCGGCTGGCAGTGGGACGTGCCGCAGGACGGCCTGCGACTGGGGCTGCGCGCGCCGCTGGTGCCACACACGCGGCTCGGCGCACCGCTGCAGATGCAGCTTCGCATACAAGCCGATCGGACCCGCAACGACTATCCGTTGACCGACCATCATGTCGGCGCGGTGGGCAATCATGTACCGATCGCCGTAGCGCCTGGACTCGAGAACCAGGCCAGTCTCTGGGTCCGGGATCACCTGCGCGACCGGCCAACACGCATCGAACGCGGCGCCTGGCGCTTCGCCCGCCAGGCCGACCAGAGTGCTCCCCACGATGCTCCCGGAAATGCCCCCGAGCCAATCGACGACCCCTGTCACGTCTGGCTGGCCGACGGTTTCGAGCCCGGACGGATCTACGATCTGCTCTACACCCCAGCCCGCTGCCCGGTCACCGGCGCCGGTCTGCTGGCACTGCGTGACCTCACCGCCTGGTGCCGCCATGCCACGGACTCACCGCTGCACGGCCGCATCGATCGGACCATCGGCGAAGGCATCTCACAGTGTGGCCGACTGCTGCGCACCTTCCTCTGGCTGGGTCTGAACCGTGACGAGCAGCGGCGTAAGGTGTTCGATGGTCTGCTGGTGCATATCGCGGGCGGTCGGCGTGGCGAGTTCAACCATCGCTATGCGCAACCCTCGGTGCAACCCACCCCCAGCGCCGGCCACCTGTTCCCGTTCGCCGACCAGCCCCAGACCGACCCGCGCAGCGGCCGCGAAGCCGGGCTGCTGGACAGGCTGCGGGCGACCGATGAGTTGCCGAAGATCGTCTATACCGACACCGCGTCCGAGTACTGGCGCGGTGACGCCAGCTTGACCCACACCCGCCTCGGCGACGGCCCCGCTTCGCGCCCTGCGGACGAGGATCTGCAGCCACCCGACAACGTGCGTCGCTACCTGTTCGCGGGTACCCAGCACAGCCCCGGCGTGCTGCCGTTCACGGACGACAGTGTGTTCGGCACCCGCACCGCCAACTGGATCAACGTGGTCGACTACCGGCCACTGTTCCGTGCCGCGTTGCTGAATCTGCATCACTGGCTGGCCGCTGGCATCGAGCCGCCGCCGAGTCGTTTTCCACGGCGCGCCGACGGCACCGCCATGACCAGGGAGGCGGTGCTCGAGCGGCTCGCAAGGATCGGTCCGATTGCGCTCCCGGACCCGGCACGTCTGCCCTGTATCGAGCCGCTGGATCTCGGCGTCCAGGCCGAGCGTGGTCTGCTGAGCCTGCCAGCCACCCCGGTCGGGCCAGCCTATCCCTGCGTGGTCTCCGCGGTGGACGAGGATGGCAACGAGACCGGCGGTCTGCGCATGCCGGACCTGAGCGTGCCGGTCGCCACCCATACCGGCTTCAATCCCCGACACGTGTCCATCGGTGGTGCCGGGCAGCTGCTCGAATATCTGGGCGCCAGCGTGCCTTTCGCCCGCAGCCGCGCCGAACGCGACGAGCACGCCGACCGCCGCGCCTCGGTGACGGAACGCTACGCGAGTCGAGACGCGTATCTCGCGCGGGTGTTGGAGGCCGCCCAGACGCTGGTCGAGCAACGTTATCTGCTGGCCAGCGACGTCGATGAGTGTCTGCGCATCGCGGCCGAGCGCTACGACGCCGTGATGGCCGCGCGGCCGTGACCAGCCCACTACCCATGCACACGGTTGCAAGCAAAGGGGCCGCGATGACGGGAGCAGTCCGCCGGTGAACGACTTCATGCAGATCGAGGGCGCGCGTTGTCGCCAACAGATGGTCGCGATGCGTGACGGCACCCGACTCAACACCTTCGTGTATCTGCCGTTGAACGGCGGCCCGAGCTATCCGGTCATCGTCCACAGAACACCGTACGGCATCACCCTCGGCGACTGCGAGGACCCGACCGACTGCACGCGCGGCTGGCTGCCGAGCGCCGCCGAGCCACTGCGTGGTTCGATACTGCGCGGTTGGAAGGCCATCGTCGCGCGCGGCTATGCCGCCGTCTATCAGGACACCCGCGGCCGCTATGGCTCGGAAGGCGAGGATCTGGTGTATGGCGCCGACGCCGAGGACGGCGCGGACCTGTTGCAGTGGATCGCGGCGCAAGCATGGAGCAATCAGCGGGTCGGCCTGTCCGGGTCGTCCGCCGGCGCGACCACCGCGTTGGCCGCCGCCGCCAGCGGTCATCCCAGCATAGGTGCGTTCTTCGCGCAGGTGGGCGGCTCGAGCATCTACGACGACGTGGTCTACGAGGGCCAGGCCATCGAGATGGAGCGACTGTGGCTGTGGGTGGCGAAGAACGTTCCGGGACTCTCCGCCAGCCACAAGGCGATAGCCGCGGATCGCGCCGGTATCTCACTGGCGGCTCTCGAGGCGGTCGCCGCCGAGGCCAACGCCTGTTACCAGCGTCTGGACGCGGCCCGCGGCGCGACGCCGCCGTTCGTCGACGACCCCGACTGGCTACGCTTGCCGCTGCTCGGTCATCCACAGTTCTCGGTCTGCCAGCCTTATCTGGACGAGATACTCTCCCACCCGGCGCCCGACGAGTTCCGCGCCCGACACGATTTCCGCCACGGCATCCGTGCGCCGGGCTTTCATGTGACCACCTGGTACGACATCTTTCAGACCAGCGTCATCGGCGC
The DNA here is from genome assembly GCA_020444775.1 of Gammaproteobacteria bacterium. The sequence goes on along the minus strand of JAGRHX010001060.1, from coordinate 860 downwards.
CTTCCAGACGCTGCAGGCGCGCATCGGTAACCAACGTCTGTGGATCGGCCCGAACGATCACTACTTCGTCTACCAAGATGCCTTCTGGCCACGCGACCCGTACTTCGAATGGTTCGACCATTGGCTCAAGGACGCGCACACGCCACTGGTCGACGAGCCACCGGTGCACTATGCGAGCCATGCCTGGATCAGCCGACCGGACCATTATCGAGCCGATGACTGGTGTCACGCGCCGAGCTGGCCACCGCCCGCGGCCAGCACGCGTCGACTGTATCTGGTTGGCGATGCCAGCCTGCGGGATCGGCCCGTTGGCGGCGAGCCGCGCAGCTTCGACTACGACCCGCGCCACCCCGTACCCACGCTCGGCGGTCGCAACATGTTGATCCAGCCCGGTCCCTTGGACCAACGCCCGATCCAGGACCTGCCGGGCTATGGATTGATGTACACCGGCGAACCCCTGGACGCACCGTTGACCCTCGCCGGCCCGGTCAGCGTGCACCTGCAGGTGCAGTCGGATTGCCCCGATACCGACTTCGTCACCAGGCTCATCGAGCTGCGCGAGGACGGCAGCGCCATCGCGCTGATGGAAGGCGTGACCCGGGCAATGCTGCGCGAGCCCGAGCGTGGCGTGCAGACGCTACGACCGGACGAGGTCGTCTCGCTGCGGATCGATCTGGGCCACATCCGTCATACGCTACCGACGGGCTGTCGCCTGCGGGTCGACGTCGGCAGCAGCAATTTTCCTCGCCGGGCCCGCAACACCAACAGCGGCAACCTGCTGCTCGCCGCCGACGGCCGCATCGCCGTGATCGACTGGAGCCTCACCGCCCGCCTCAGCAAGGCCGAGCGCGAGGCGCTGG
>JAGRHX010001059.1 GCA_020444775.1 Gammaproteobacteria bacterium | reverse complement strand
GCCGCGGCGTAGTTGGCCTGACCGGCGTTGCCGACCACGCCCACCACCGACGACACGTTGACGATCGACCCGCTGCGCTGCTTGAGGAGCTGGCGGCTGGCGGCCTTGCAGACGTGGAAGGCGCCCGTCAGGTTGACGCGTAGCACATCGCCCCACTGGTCGGCGGTCATCCGCAGGATCAGGCCGTCGCGGGTGATGCCGGCGTTGTTGACGACGATCCCCGGCATGCTGCCCGATTCACCCAGCCGAGAGAACAGCGCCTCCACGCAGGCGCTGTCGGCAACGTCCAACACCATGCCACGCATATCGGGTGACCGCGCCGCAATCGCCTCGGCACCTGCCTGGCTGGTGGCAGTGCCGATCACCGAAGCACCAGCCTCCTGCAGCGCCTGGGCGATGGCCGCGCCGATACCCCGACTGGCGCCGGTCACCAGGGCGATCTCTCCATCCAGGCTCATTCGACCACGGCCTGCAGCGATTCGCTGGTCGCTTCCAGCGCTTTGCTCAGCGTCGACTCGTCGAACACCGGCAGACATGGCAGCTTTCTGTCAATGCGCTTGATGAGAGCGCTGAGCACTCGGCCCGGACCGCATTCGATCAGCAGATCGGCTTCACCGTCACGCATCGCGCGAACCGTATCGACCCAACGCACGGGTGTATAGAGCTGCGCCTTCAGCACCGAGGCAATCGACGCGGCATCCTGATGGGTTCGCAGATCGGCGTTGTGCACGACCGGGAAGACCGGTGCATCGATGCGAGTAGCATCTAGCTCCCTTGCCAGGCCATCGACGGCCGGCCGCATCAGCTCACAATGCACCGGCACGCTCATCGGCAACGGCACGCACTTGACGGCGCCAGCGGCACGAGCCGCTTCCAGCGCCGCATGCACGGCGTCGGCGTGGCCGGCGACCACGACCTGCCCCGGCGCGTTGTAGTTCACCGGCGCCACGTGTCGGTCGGGCATGTCCGACATGATCCCGGCACAGACCGATTCGGTGTTGGTGTCATCCAGACCGAGGATGGCGGCGATGGCGCCCTGCCCCTCGGGCACCGCCGCCTGCATCAGACGACCACGACTCCGCACCAGGCGAACCGCGTCGGCAAAGGCCAGGCTACCGGCGGCGACCAGGGCCGAATATTCGCCCAGGCTGTGACCCGCCGCGATCGCGGGTGCCGGTCCACCGTTGTCGCACCATACCCGCCAGACGGCCACCCCGGCGGTGAGCATCGCTGGCTGGGTCTGCTCGGTTGCGTTCAAGCGCTGCTCCGGTCCGTTCTGGCACAGATCCCAGAGATCATAGCCCAGCACATCGGAGGCCTCGGCAAAGGTCTGGCGAACCTGCGCAAAGGCGAGCGCAAGCTCGGCCAGCATGCCAATCTTCTGTGATCCTTGTCCCGGAAAAACGAAGCCGATTTTCATATCATCCCCGTGATGGTCAGTGCTTCTGGTTATCCGTCGCAACCACACGCCGCATCCTGTCGGCAGCGACGAGTCGAAACGATACTGTCGGACGACTCGGCGCCCGTAGGGTGTCCCGGGGGCGGCCGACGACGACCGTGCGGGTCGTGGCGGTCCAGATCGAGCCCCGGCCGGCTTCGGGCCATCCGACACGCACGCCTGCTGCAGCTGCTCCCCTGAAAGTGTCACCCTGAGGCCTCGCCTCCTGGAAGTCCTCCCCGCAAGCCCACGAGCGTCACTGGAAGCGACTCACTGCCTCTGGCGTCAGTAGCGCACCAATGCCGAGCCCCAGGTGAAGCCGCCGCCAAAGGCCTCCAGCAACATGAGATCACCGCGCTTTATGCGTTGATCACGCACCGCGGTGTCCAGCGCCAGAGGCACGGATGCCGCCGAGGTGTTACCGTGGTCCTGTACGGTGATGACGACCCTTTCCAGCGGCATTTCCAGCTTCTTCGCTGTCGCCTCGATGATGCGGATGTTGGCCTGATGCGGAATGAGCCAGTCGATATCGGACTTCTGCAGGTTGTTCGCCTGCAGCGTCTCGTCCACGATGCGATGCAGGGTGCGTACCGCGATCTTGAAGACCTCGTTCCCGCGCATCTTGGTGTAGGCCGAGCCTTCACGGAACTCACCGCCACCAAGCGGTGTTCCGCCTTCGACGAACAGCAGTGATTCGTACTCACCGTTCGCGTGCAGATGAGTGGAAAGGATGCCCGGCTCGTCACTGGCCTCGAGTACCACTGCGCCCGCACCGTCGCCGAACAGCACGCACGTGCCCCGGTCCGACCAATCGAGCAGCCGTGAATGGCAGTCCGCACCGATCACCAATGCGCGTCTGGCGCTCCCGGTGCGGATGAATTTCTCGGCGATACCCAACGCGTATACGAAGCCGGTGCAGACCGCCTGGACGTCGAAGGCCGGACACCCCCCGGCCCCCAGGCGCGCCTGCAAACGGCAGGCCGTGGAGGGATAGATGCGGTCGGGAGTGGTCGTGCCCACCACGATGAGGTCGAGCGTCGCGCCATCGACGCCCGCCGCCTCCAGGGCACGGCGAGCGGCCTGCTCCGCCAGGTCGCAGGTGGTCTCGTCACGACCTGCGATATGGCGGCGAGCGATCCCGGTCCGCTCCCTGATCCATAGGTCGGAGGTGTCCACCGACAGCTCCAGCTCGCGATTCTCCACGACTCGTTCGGGCAGATAACCGCCGGTGCCTGCGATGCGCGCGAAACTCAAACCGCCTCCTCATGGGTCAGGGTCGCCTCCAGATGAGGCTCCAGGTGGGCGCTGATCATGTCCGGGACGTTCTTCTTGATCTCGGTCACGGCTTGAAAGATGGCCTGCCGGAAGGCGAAGGCGTCAGCACCCCCGTGGCTCTTGACGACGATGCCGCGCAGCCCGATAAGGGTGGCCCCGTTGTATCGCCGCGGGTCGATTCGAGCCTTCAAGGCGCCCAGCACCGGCCGTGCGATGAGACCGGCCAACCGGGTCAGTATGCTGCGCTCGAACTCGGTCCGCAGCAGCTGGGCTATCATCTTGGCGACGCCCTCGCTGGACTTGAGGCAGACATTTCCGGAGAAGCCGTCGCATACCACGACGTTGCAGGTGCCCTTGTAGATGTCGTCACCCTCGACGAAGCCGATGTAGTTCAGATGACTGGCACTGAGCAAGGCGGCGGCACGCTTGACCCGGTCATTGCCCTTGATCGACTCTTCACCGACGTTGAGCAGCCCCACGCTCGGCCGGTCGATACCGTCTGCGGCATGCGCCATCACCGCGCCCATCACCGCAAACTGATACAACTGCTCGGGTGAAGCGTCGACGCTGGCCCCGAGGTCGAGCATGCGAATGTGCCCGCCCAGACAGGGAATCTGCGAGATGATCGCCGGTCGGTCTATACCCGGGAGCGTCTTCAGCACGAAGCGGGCTATTGCCATCAGCGCGCCGGTGTTACCGGCGCTCACGCAGGCATCCGCCTCGCCACGCTTGACCAGGTTGATGGCCACCCGCATCGACGAATCCCGCTTGGAACGCAGGGCGTGCGCGGGGGCCTCCTCCATGAGGACCTGCTCGGAGGCATGCACGATACGTAGACGGCTGTCCGGTGCGTCGGCCTGTTCCAGCTCCCGCCCCGCCGAGCGACGTTCCAGCTCGGCACGGATCACGGCTCGGTCGCCAACCAGGATCACTCGCAGCGCAGGCTCGGCCTGCACTGCCGCCAGCGCCGCGGGCACGACCACGCACGCGCCGTCGTCGCCTCCCATCGCATCGAGCGCGACGGTTGCCATCTATTCGGGATCAGTCGTCCTTGCCGGGCACGACCTTGCGGCCGCGATAGTACCCGTCCGGGCTGACATGATGACGCCGATGCACCTCTCCGGAGGTGGCATCCGTCGACAGGCTGGGCGAGCTCAGCGCATCGTGCGCGCGCCGCATGCCGCGTCTGGAAGTCGATTTCTTGTTCTGTTGAACGGCCACTGAAGCTTCTCCTCAGCACTCGGGCTGTGGGTTGGTTTCTCGTTTGGTGTCGGCGTCGGGTGCACGCTGCACAAGCTCCGCCAGCACCGCAAAAGGATTCGCTCTTCGCTCTTCAGGTCCAGCAACGAGCGCATCGGGAATCGCACACACTGCGCTCTCGTGCATCGGCACGAGCGGCACGGCGAGCAGGAACTCGTCGACCAGCACCGGCTCGATGTCGTCGCCGCCAGACATCTCACAGATGATGACATCCGGATCGGAAGCGTCATCCGAGGCGCTCGTGGCGTCTGCACGTTCGTTCGTCGCCCGCGCGCCGCTGGTGCCACGGTCGTGCCCGCGACGCAGCGTGATCTCGTTGCGCGCCACCACGTGCTCCATCATGGGTTCCAGACAGCGTTGACAGATCAGTCGCACATCGCACTGGATCGTCAGCCTCAGCCATGCGTGCTGTTGCTCGCTGCCGAGCTCGAGCTCGACATGAGGCGTGCCCAGCAGATGCTGCGTGACCGGACAGTCAGCACCCTGACACGGATTCGGGTCCGCCCCATCCAACTGCGCAGACGAAGATGCTTCGGGCCGGGTCTCGGTCCCCGGCCGCGCCTCTGGCGACACGGGACCTGGCGATCCCCGACTCTGCGGCGCCCCATCACACAGCGCCGCCTCGATGCGGCGTGCTGCCGCGTCCCCCAGGTAGCCGTGCAGCCGAGCACCTCGGGCCGCCAGATGCCAGAGGTCCAGACGCGTTTGCACTTTGCTCGACATAAGCGTGAAATATTATTTTGGCAGCACAGTTGGTGTCAAAGCATCCGCGTCAATTTTGCCCGATCAGGCCCGATTTCGCGCGGACCCGCTCGAATCCGCCGCGTGCCGGCGTGTCTCCTGCCGCGGATTACCCCCATGGATTACCCCCATGCCTCCCTCGACAGTGCCCCCGAGCCAGACAGCGCGGCCGACGGCGGCGCCGAACCGTCCCAGCCATCGCGCCTGGTGCTCGCCTTGTCGTCGAGTTACCGGCGTGAGCTTCTACAGCGTCTGCGACTGGACTTCGAGTGCGTCGCGCCCGACGTCGATGAGCGCCTCATGGCCCTGGAGGCCGCAAGCGAAGCCGTCCAGCGACTGGCTACGCTGAAGGCCGCGACCGTTGCCGCGCACGAGACGCAGGCGCTGGTCATCGGATCGGATCAGCTGGCAGTGTGCGACGGTCACGTGCTCGGCAAACCCGGTAGCCGCGAAGCCAGCATGGCGCAGCTCGCGCTGCTGAGCGGTCGGCAGGTGTCCTTCCTGACCGGGCTGTGCGTATGGCACCGCCCCAGCGACCGGCGACTCGCCAGCGTGGTGCCCTTCGAAGTGCGCTTCAGACCCCTCAGCCGGGCCGAGATCGAACGCTACGTGGACGCCGACCGGCCGTATGACTGCGCCGGCGGTTTCAAGGCCGAGGGTCTGGGAATCAGTCTGTTCCAGTCGATGCACGGTGAGGATCCCA
>JAGRHX010001058.1 GCA_020444775.1 Gammaproteobacteria bacterium | reverse complement strand
GCAGCACCCGCGGCAGGTTCTCGGTGATTCCTCCGCCGGTGATGTGGGCCAGTGCCTTGACCTGCACGCCGTTGCACAAGGCCATCACACCGCGCGCGTACAGCCGCGTCGGTGCCATCAGGTGCTCGACCAGCGGCCGGCCATCGAGACGCTCGCTGTCGAGGTCCACGGCCTCGCGTTCCAGCACCCGCCGGATCAATGAGTAGCCGTTGGAGTGCGGTCCGCTGGAGGCGAGTCCGAGCAACACATCACCGGCCCGCACCGCCGACCCATCGATGATCCGGTCACGCTCCACCACGCCGACGCAGAAGCCGGCCAGATCGTAGTCACCGGGCGCGTACATGCCCGGCATCTCGGCCGTCTCGCCGCCAATGAGCGCGGCGCCGGACTCGGCGCAGGCGTCGGCGATGCCGCCGATGACCTCGGCCGCGACCCGGTCGTCGAGTCGCGCGGTCGCCAGGTAGTCGAGGAAGTACAGCGGCTCGGCGCCCAGCGTCAGCACGTCGTTCACCGACATCGCGACCAGGTCCACGCCCACGCAACGGTGCCGGCCGGTGGCGATGGCGAGCTTGAGCTTGGTGCCGACCCCGTCGGTGCCAGAGACCAGCACCGGGCGACGGTAACGATCGACCGGGACCTCGAACAGCGCGCCGAAGCCGCCGATGCCGGCGAGCACGCCCGGTCGGTGGGTGGCGGCCGCGAGACCCTTGATGGTCTGGACCAGCCGATCGCCACGCTCGATGTCGACGCCGGCGTCGCGGTACGTCAATGGCGCGCGCGGGCTGCTGACGGTCGCGTCGTCGGAACGGTCTGGATTGTTCGGATCGGAACTCATGGGAGCGTGCTGACCTCCTGGCTGGGCGGGCATCGTGGTGCCAACGTGATGCGAGCGACATGATACGTGGCATCGCGACACGTACACATCCCCGCCTCCGAGGTCAGCGTTGGCTGGCCATTGCGCGTGTCGATGCATCATCGCCCGTCCGGGTCGATACGGCGCGTCGGCTGGATCCGGTGGTGGCCGCGACGTGCGACAATCACGAGCGCGCCGGCGCCGTGCACCGACCGCCGTGAATGGCGTCGCCATCGCCTCGGGCGCCGAGATCCGACCACGCGCCGTGCACGACGCGCCATACAATGCTTGCCTGCCAGGTCCTACTGCTCGCCGTATTGCCCGATGACACGTCAACTCGCACTCGATATCGGTCTTCGCGATCGGCTTCGTTTCGACAGTTTCGTGATCGGACCGAATCGTTTCCTGTTCGAGCAGCTATTGCAGCGGGTGCGCGCACCAGATGGCCGACCGGTGTTGTTCTGTGGCGATGCCGCTACCGGCAAGAGTCATCTGTTGCACGCGGCCTGCGCGGAGGCGCACGCTGCCGGGCGCGCTGTCAGCTACGTGGGATTGCGCGATCAGGTGTTGATGCAGGCTGAAGGCCGGAACACTGGTGGTTTGATCGATTGTCTGGACGGGTTGGAGCGCTTCGCGCTTGTCTGCGTGGATGATGTCGACGCGGTCGCCGGTCGGCCGGCATGGGAGCGTGCGTTGTTCGGTCTGTACAACGCCTGCGAGAGCACCGCTGGTTGCCTGCTGTTGATGAGCGCGCGATCGGTCGCGCGACGGGTCGGCTTCGGTTTGCCGGATCTGGCCTCGAGGCTCGATCACGCCTGGATCGGCACGCTGGCGCCGCACAGCGACGAGCAGCGCGCGGCGGTGCTGCGCATGCGGGCCCGGGAACGCGGTCTGCAGCTGGGCGAGGAGGTCATCGACTACATGTTGCGGCATCTGCCCCGCGATCTGCCCGGGCTGCTCGCGGTCGTCGATGCGCTCGACACCCACTCGCTGGAGCGCAAGCGCCGCATCAGCCTGGCATTGCTGCGCGAGTGGCTGGACGCGCGTGCCGGCTCCGGGCCACCCTGAGGACGTCGCCGGGAAGATTCAGTCGCTGGTGTGGGCGAGGCGTCGGCAA
>JAGRHX010001057.1 GCA_020444775.1 Gammaproteobacteria bacterium | reverse complement strand
TTGGCCAGGCCCGAGACCATGGCCGCTGTGCGCGGCTCGGAGCCGAAGCGCGAGCCGTGGTGGGGGCGCGCGAAGTTGTAGTAGCAGCGCGCCAGCTCGAGTTGGTGGTCGAGCTTCTGCTCGCAGCGCGCGTGGGTTGATGCGTGCCGATGTAGACAGGCCGTGGATTGGCGCAGCATCAGGTTCAGTCGCTCGACATAAGTCGTGTTGACTCGGGTGGAATCTTCCGACTCGATGAGCGCTTGCTCGAGGTGGCGCTCGGTGCCGATCGCTGCACAGCGCTCGACGTGCGTGATTGGATACCCGGACGGTGCGGTGCGTATCGCGGGCATCGTCCAGCAGCCTGACGGCACCCGGATCATGCAGATCGGTCGCAACCGGACCAACGCCGTCGACGGGTTCCTGTTGGGGAAGACCCATATGAACATGGACCGTGACCCCATGTTCACCGACCAGTTCCGGCGCCTGCTGCGCGACAGCGGTGTCGAGCCCCTCCGCCTGCCGCCCAGCGGCCCGAATCTCAACGCTTATGCGGAGATATTCGTGGGCTCGATCCGCCGCGAGTGCCTCAATCGGTTCGTGGTGCTCGGCGACGGGCACCTTCGCACCATCATCCAACAGTACACCGCGAACTATAATCTCGAGCGCAATCATCAGTCGCTAGCCAACGCTCTGCTCCAGCGTGAGCCGCAACGAGCCAACGACAACGGCGCGATTCATTGTCGCAGGCGTCTTGGTGGGGTGCTCAAGTACCATGATCGGGAGGCTGCATAGCCATGGTTCGGTTTTTCGGACAGAACGCGGTCGAGCTGCGGTAATCATCTGCTGCAGCTGGGACGGGTCTGGCATCCCATCAGCACGCTGTCAGCGGTCGGTCGGCCGCCTCGCTCGCTACCTGTTCAGCGCGCGAATGCGCCCGGCGATGAGCATCAGCGACCGCCGGGCAGCAGGACCACGCCGGCGGGCGAAAAGTCCGCCAGTTTCCTGCATCGCGCCGAGCGGCGCGTTTGCGTGCAACGCAGATGCTCTGGACATCGTGCGGCCAGAGCTAGAGCATGCCACCGACGCCACTACTTCAGGAGCCGTGATCGATGCTCGAGTCTGCCGTTACACCGGCACAACCCCGGCCGGCCGCTTCGATCGTCATCGTGCGCGACGCGCAGGACGGCATCGAGACCTTCATGTTGGTTCGCAATCGAGGCAGGAACATCGCCTTCTCCGGCGCCATGGTGTTTCCAGGCGGCAAAGTCGATGCCGATGACAGCCATGAGGCCTGGCAGGATCTCGCGCCACCGGCCGCGGAGACGCCCGACCACCCGTTCTGGATCGCCGCGGTACGTGAGACCTTCGAGGAAGCGGGACTGCTGCTCGCCCGAACCGGGCCCGAGAACTTCGTCACGCCGGAGCACACGCAACGTCTGCTCGCGCGGGAGCGACGAGGCCGAGCGGGCGGTTCACCCGCGACCTTTCTGGACCTCGTCGAGCAAGACCACCTCACGCTTGCACTCGACCAGATGGTCCACTTCGGTCACTGGATCACACCGCGGTGGCTGCCGAAACGCTTCGACACACACTTCTTTCTCGTCAGTGCGCCGCAAGGACAGCATGGCCTGGTCGACAGCACGGAATCCTCGGACGGCTTCTGGATCGCACCCGCCGAGGCGTTGCGCCAAGCCGAGGCGGGCGAGCGCACGCTGGTCGATGTCACGCGCTTCACGCTCGAGCTTCTCGATACCTGGCCCGACGTTGCGCATGCAATGCGCGCCGCGCGCGGGCGCAAAGTCATCACAATCTCACCGACCCACGAGGAAACGGGCGACGGCGTGTGGGTCAGGATCCCGGAACACGCCGAATACGCCTCCTCCTCCTACTTCATACCACGCAAGTGAGGGACGCCCACCCCGCTCACCCAGCCGCTCGAACGAGGCGTCGCACGACCACTGGCAATGGGCTCATTCACTTCGGCGCTCAGATCCCCGCTGCCATGCCGTCACTGGCCGGATCTGCGCCGCCGTCGAGCACGCCATCCACCATTCGTATCGCGTGCACGAACGGCACCATGAAGCTCACCGCGTAGCGCACGGTCGGGCGGCCGCGGGCAATCAGATCGCGCTCTGTCGAGCGCAAGATTCGGTTGGTGAGTTCGATGGTGTCTGAGGTCGCGCAAAAGCGCGGTGCCGCGACAGCGTCCGCCGCGCTCATGCCAAAATCCACCACGTTCAAGATAGCCTGCAGCACGCCCATGGTGATGGTCGTGCCACCAGGTGCGCCCAACGCAAGGTATGGCGCACCGTCTCGAAATAGCATCGTCGGACACATCGCCGAGAAGCGCGCCTTGCCGGGGACGAGTGAGCCCGCATGTCCGGGGCGCGGGTCGAACACCATCATGCAGTTG
>JAGRHX010001056.1 GCA_020444775.1 Gammaproteobacteria bacterium | reverse complement strand
CTCGCCAACACACCCAGCTTCGACACCGTCGGCATCATGGCGCGCTGTGTGGAGGACATTGCCCTGGCCCGCGCTGCCCTGCTCGACGGCAGCGAGCAGATGGTCGCCACCGACAAGATCGAGCAACTTCGCATCGGATTGTGCAGGACACCGAGCTGGCGCGAGGCGGAGCCCGAGGCACAGGCCTGTCTGGAGCTCGCCGCGGAGACCCTGGACGGTGCCGGTGTCCAGGTCGATGACACCGAGCTCAACGAGCTGCTGGGCGGCCTGGACGAGCTGGCCGGGCTGGTCTCCGGCTACGAGTTCGCGCGAACCCTGGCGCATGAGCGCCGCGTGGCCATACAGCGTCTGAGCCCGGCGCTGCGCGAGGGCCGCATGGCCGATGGCTTGAGCACCAGCCACGCCGACTATCGTCAGGCCCAGGTCGAACTGGAACGCCGCCGACTCGCGCTCGACGAGGCCCTGGCCGGGCTCGACCTGCTGTTGTGTCTGCCGGCACCTGGCGCGGCGCCCGAAGGTCTCGACCACACCGGCAGCGCGGCCTTCAACCAGCCGTGGACCACGCTACACTGCCCCGCCGTCACGCTGCCGGTGTTCAAGCATTCGAACGGCCTGCCGCTGGGCATCCAGCTGGTCGCGGCACGTGGCAACGATGCGAGACTACTGGGTCATGCCCGGGCGCTGCTGCAGTTCCTGAGCTGATCACAGTGGCGGACCTGCGCGTCGCCACATGCCTGCCGGCACGCCTCATTCGGTCTTGAAGCGCGCGACCAGCGCGGTGAGAGCCGCCGTCTGCTCGCGCAGGCTGTCGGACGACGACTCGGTCTGCCGGGCACCCTCGGCCGTGCCCTCGCCGATCTGTCTGACCCGCTGCAGATGGCTGCGAATGTCCTCCATGCCCTGCACCTGCTGACCGGTGGAGCTCGCGATCTGCTCACTCATGTCCGAAATCGTTGCGATGGAACCGGCGATCAAGTTCAGCGCTTCGCGCACGGCATTGGCCTGATCGACGCTCCTCGAGGCGCCGTCCCGACTACCGCGCATCGCTTCGACGGCTGCTCCGGTGCGATTGTGCAAGCCCGCGACGATCTGCTGGATCTCGGCGGTCGCGCTGCCGGTTCGCTGCGCCAGCTCGCGCATCTGTCCCGCGACCACGGCGAAACCGCTGCCTTGCTGGCCGGCTGTCGCCGCCTCGATCGAGGCATTCAGCGCCAGGATGTTGGCCTGGGAAGCGATCTCCGCAATCGTGTCCGCGATACCGCCGATCCGCCGTCCTTCGCGCTCCAGCTCCAGAATCACGTTCTCGGCCCGCTGCACCTCATCGGCCAGTGACTCGATGGCCTTGACGCTGGTCTGCACGGTCTCGGTGCCGGCCTCGGTATTCCGGCCCGCATCCTTGCCGGCTCGCGCAGCAAGCGCTGCGCTGTCGGCCACCTTGCGGACCGACTCCACCATGCGCTCGACGGTGGCGATCGCCGCATCGGTCTCACCGCGCTGTCGTTGCACATCCGCGCTGGTGCGTTCGGCAACGCCCGACAGTTGCTCCACGGAGGCGCGTATGGCCATACCGCTGCGCGTGATCTCCCGAACCATGTCACGGATCCGGGTGACGAACCGATTGAATGCACCAGCCAGGCTGGCGATCTCATCACGTCCCCGGATCTCCAGGGTAGCGGTCAGGTCGGCTGCTCCGATGGCAATGTCCTGCAGGCTGCCGGCAATCCTGGACAGCGGGCCCGCGACCCGGCGCGCAGCAAGCAGCCCTATCAACAGCACCGATATGGCGACACTGCCGCCCACCAGCGCGAAGCGATCGCGCAGCGCATGCACGTCGGCATAGGCCTCTTCCTCGGCCAACAGCATGAACAGGCGCCAGCCCGGATCCTCGGCCTCACCGAGTGCCGCAGACGAGTCAGCGGCGACCAGGAATGGCGTAGCGGCCAACGACAATCGATGCACACCGTCGGACTCGGGCAAGGCCCGCACAAACCCACTCACGGACCGACCGGCGTGAGCACTGGAGTCGAACAACGGCATTCCCCGCTCGGTATCGACCAGCACCAGACGGCGCCCTTCGGCCTGAGCCTTGCCGACCACCAGCACCGTCGACAGCAAGCGCTGCATCACCGTCCAGTCGACCACACCGACCAGGCCACCGATGATCGTGTTCTCGTCGTACTCGGCACGTATGGGCTCGGCGATGAGCAGCTCGCCAGGCGCTGCGTTGGCGCCGTCCTGTGTGGCTTGCAGCTGCACCCGGCCCTGATGACTCCGGCCCTTCGCGATCGCGGCGAGAAACTCACTGCCGCGCAGCGTCTGCCCCATTCGCGACGGATCCGAGCTGGCGATGACCCGCGCCTCGGGATTGACCACGAACAATGCCGAGAAGCCAAGATATCGCTCGTCAAGACGCAGCAGCTCGCCGCCGAGCTCCTGATCCTGATCATCGATCAGCACGTCTTGCATGATGCGCAGCCTGGACCAACTACGCAGGTCGGAGACCGAGCGACTCAGGTGCTGCTGAATGTCCGTCAGCGCCGCCGAGGTCTCTGTCACCAGCTCGGTGTGGATGGTCTCGGTGAGCACGGTACGTGCGGCCTGGAAGGACAACAGGCAGACCAGCGCCAGCGGCAATAGCGCCACCAGCCCCAACATCATGACCAGCTTGGCCCGCAGTCTCATTCTTCTGTCGCGCGCCAGGCGACCAGCTGCCAGTGCTCGGCCCGGGCGATCGCAAGCTCGTAGCGCCTGCCGTCAGCCGCGACGACACCCGACATATCACTGGCCGCGCCGCTGCCACCCAGGCTTTCTCGAAGCGCCTCCAGATTCAGCCCGCCCAGCTCGAAGCGCTCGAAGTAGTCGGCCTGCGTGGTGTGTTGTCCTGTGCGCGCCACCTTGATGGGCGCACGGCTGTCGAACAGCACGAAGCCGGCCTCGTCGACCGCGAGCAGCACCGTGTTCGGATCCGCCAACCCCTTCGCCAGCGCCTCCTGATAGACATCCAGCCCGTGTTCGAAATGCAGCAGGGCCCGCTTCTGTGCGTCACCCTGGCCATGCTGCCCACCGACCAGGATCGGCGTCACATAGGCAACCACCCACTTGTCGGCGTCGGCGGACAGATAGACGGGACTCACCAGGGTATGACGCGGCTCCAGCGCCATACCGGGGCGAAAGAACACGGCCCCGGATTCGTCGGCGGAGAGATCGTGCGCAATACGGTCACCGACGATACGTGACAGCTCGACGCCGTTCACATCGATGAGACACATCTCCTCGACATTGAATCGTGATTGAACCTTCAACGAGATCGAATCGATACGTTGCTTCGCGGCGTGCCGGTGATGCTCGCCGTGGTCGTGGAAATAGTCGGCGAAGGCCTCGTCCTGAGCCGCGGTGACCAGCGCCTTGCGCGCCTTGCGGTGCATGCCCGAGAGGATCGCGGCCTTGCGTGCCACCAGTGAGCTCAGTGATTCCGCGGGCGCGGCACGGGCGGCGACGCCCAGACACTGGGACAACGCCGCAGCGAGCACGAGCACGGATAGGACATGGCTCATCTGTAGTGGCCGCATCATTAGGGATTCCGGGGCTGATTCTCACGCTCGGGCAGCCCGCTGCTGCCCAGCCACGCCGAACGTCCTGGTCAGACGACCGGTCCGCCGACACCCGTTCCGTCACCACATCGAATGCACAGGTACCGGCACAAAGCCGTTGATTTCGGCCGTTCGCAGCGCTTCTTGAGTCGGCTCGAGAATCGTCCGGGTCCGGCTCACTGCTCGAAGAGCCACTCGAGCAGCGCATCCTGGACCTTGGTGCCGATGAACTGCTCGACCCCCGGATGGTTGTGTAGCATCACCACGACCAGGGTCTGTCCCTTGCGATTGCGCATGTAGCCGGCGATGCTGCGCACGTCGTTGAGCAGACCGGTCTTCATATGCAGCTTGCCGCCCAGGTCGGTCTCCCGGAAACGCCGTCGCAACGTCCCGTCCAGCGCCGCGAGCGGCAGCGAGGCAACGAACTCCGGCATGAAATCGCTCTCGTGCGCGAGCAACAGCATCCGCCCCAGCGTGCGCGCCGAGACGCGGCCGCGACGGGACAACCCGGAGCCGTTGTCCAGGAACAGGTCGCTGGCCTTCATGCCATGACCGGCCAGCCATTCCTGGATCGCACGCCGTCCCTTACCCAGCGTGCCAGGCGCACCGTAGCGCTCCGCTCCCAACGTGAGCAACAGATTTCGAGTCATTACGTTATTGCTGTACTTGTTCATGTAGTGCATGAGCTGTGACAGCGGCAACGACAGGGTTCGATGATGGAGACGGGCACTCTCCGGCACCTCACCTGCGCGTGTACGACCGTTGAAAGTGCCGCCGAGCTGCGCCCAGAGATTACTGAACACGCCGTGCACGTAGGAGACCGGCTCGACCACCGACCGCAGCTGCTCCGAATACTCGCAGCTGGCCGGATAGCTGCCGGTGAAGGCGATCTTCGGATGCGGTCCCGACGACAGCACCTCTAGCGCGAGTCGACGCTGCGCGGCACGCGTGCAGCGTCCCTTGACCAACCTGGCCTCGTTGACGATGGTCAGATTGTCCAGTGCCGGGTCGGCGACGATACGTAGCCTGTCGACACGCGGCTGCACATAGAGCTTGAAGCGAATGGCGTTGAAGTTGACCAGCAGTGCGTTGGGCCCGACGTTGTAGGCGCGATTCGGTCGATTGTCAAAGCGCGCCGGATCGTGCGCTGGGGTGCTGAAGTAGCTGCCGTCCAGGATCAGATCGCCGTCGATGCGCTGCAGACCGGACTCCCGCAGATCCTTGAGCAGTCGCCAGAAGCTCTCGGTGACCAGAAACGGATCGCCGTAGCCCTTCAGATACAGGTTACCCGCCAGCCTGCCATCATCGTCGAGCTCACCATCCAGCCAGACCTCGGTCTTGAAACGGTAGGCCGGCCCCAGGCCATGCAACGCCCCCAGGGTGGTGATGAGCTTCATCACCGACGCGGGATTGCGCGGCTCGTCATCGTTCAGCGCCATCAACGGCTGCTTCTCGTCCACAGCCTGCACATACAGGCTGAGCCCGTCGCTCGGCAGCTTGTGGCGGGTCATCAACTCGGTCACCGTCGGCGGCAGCTCGAGTGCCTCGACCTGTAACGTGGTCATCGCCAGCAGGCCGGCGAAGAGCGAAGACAGCACTCGCCAGCGTGGCGCAATGACTGTCAACTTGCGTTGGCGCGTGCGCACGGCTCGCGTGCGTTGGGCCGCGGATTGCCTGAGGGCGGGAGCGCTGCTTGACGGCATGATATCGAACGACACGCCGGCGCGGCGTGCCCCCTGCTGTTGAGCGAATATGAACGCCGCACTCGCGGTACCTGATCGCGACACCGGCCGGTGCCGGTCTGTTGCCGGCGATCGACATGGGCACGCTATGGTACTGCGCGGCGTTGGACGCGACGAGTGCGCCGAGGCGTGCTGCAAAGGACTGCTCGCAACGTTACTCAGGAACGAACAGCACAGGCCACACCTCAACTTGGGACCGTATCGCGCAATTCTTCGATGGCTGTTGGCTATGCTGCTGCAAAACACAGCCGCCCCTTTTTGCACCCATGGGCTGTTGCGCGAGTCGACCCGAGCCTTCGATGGGCGTGCCGTGTGCGCAAGGTCACCACCGTGACCACGCACCTGCAGCCTGGCGATGTTCGACACGATTGCCCAGTGGACGATGGCGGAGATCCAGAGCAGCGATCCGGAGCAATCATCCGCACCGGCCGTAGAGAGAGTCTTGCGTCATGAAGGACTATCGAGTCCGGAATTTCATAGAGCTGCATCAGGTGCTCAGCCTGCACCGACGCGAGTCCGGCTGGCTGTATCGGGGTCACGCCGATCTCGATTGGCCGCTGATTCCACGCGCCGGTCGTGCGCCGGTCGCCGATCAGTCCGATGAGCAGCATTTCCGCCTCTGGCAACGGTACGCGGGCCACTTCGAGAACCTGGACGACGCCGATGATTGGGCGTGGCTTGCTCACGCCCAACATCATGGTCTGGCGACCCGGCTGTTGGACTGGTCGAGCCAGCCACTGGCGGCCGCCTGGTTCGCCGTCTTCGAGCCCGGCGAGGGCGACTCGGTGAT
>JAGRHX010000069.1 GCA_020444775.1 Gammaproteobacteria bacterium | reverse complement strand
CGTTGATCGAGCTCGAGCCGCCCAGCATCTTGCCGCGTGGCACATCGATCTGTCGCTGGCCGCTACCTTCATCCGGCTCGGAGCGGTAGCACCAGTTGACCGCCGGGTTGTCGATCAGTTTGGCGATACCCACCGGCAGCCGCGACCAGAAGTAGTTCGAGCCCTCCACGCCGGCCTCCAGACACAGCACCGTGTATCTGCCGCTGGCACTGAGCCGATTCGCAACCACCGCGCCCGCCGAGCCGGCCCCCACCACGATGTAGTCATACGTGCTCATCTTGCTCCTCGTCCGACCGTCAAGACGCAGCCCTTCGCCACGCGCAAGCCAGGCCCATCATCCAACCTCGGGACAACCTCGGGGGGACAACCTCGGGGCTCAGGCGCACAACGCGCTGCTGGTCCCCGCCATGGTCTGTTCGTTGCGCTGGTTGTGCGCCGCGACGCTCACGTGCACGCGGACCCGGTCCTGCTCGCGGCTGAAACCGGTCACCGTGCCGGTGATCTCCAGCCGGTCGCCGCACAGCACCGGCCGCAGGAAGCGCGTGTCCATGCCGCCGCCCACTACGAAACCCTCACCTACCGCGGTCGTCATCAGGGTCGAGACGTAGGCCGTGCTCATCATGCCCTGGGCGATGGTGTTGCTGAAGCCCTTGGCGCGGGCCCACTCCGGATCGGTATGGATCGAGAACGGCTTGACGCCTGAGTAGATGTCGATCTGACGCTGGCTCAACGTGCGTTGAACCGCGGGCAGCTGTTGCCCGACCTCCAGACGTCCGAGTCGCCCCTCGGCGCTGGTGATGGCGGGGTCGATGGGCGGTGGCTCGGGCTCGGCGCGGCGGCTGCTGCCCGAAGCCGGCGCGGTCGGGTCCTTGAACAGCATCTGCACGAAGCGCCCGCGCACCAGCAACTCGCCGTCCTCGGTCTCGGTCCGGTACTCGGTGACCATGTAGGGCTTGTCGCGGCGAATGTATTTCTCGACCACCTTGCCGGTGGTCCTGGCACGCTCGCCCAGGCGTATCGGCGCGACGAACTCGAACACCATGCGCGCATGCAGACCGGCCGGCACCACGTAGTGATTGTGGCGCAGCGCCAACGCCTGGTTGGCCAGGAAGGTGGGGTGGGCGATGGGATGACCGAACGGCCCGGGCTCGAAGAACCACGGCTCGTAGTCCTGCACGGCATACGCATAGGCCTCGACGTCCTCTGGACGGATCAGACGCTCTTCGGAACGGAACTCCTGACCGACCTCGAGCACATCGAAACTGATGACGGGGAATCCGACCTCGGCAAGCGTTGCGGGTGCATAGGCGCTGTGCAGCTGCGGTGTCTGACTGCTCATGGACGGACCTCACGGTGGTGGTGGAAGGCGTGGACATGCCGCGATGCGGCCGGGCAGTCTCGGAATATACCCCAGCCGGTCGCCCCGATTGAGCCGATTGAGTCGACCCGCGTACTCAGTTCAGACCGGCGACGGCACGCGTCGGTCGACGATCCTCTATGCTCGCCAGCAGGGCTCTGGCCCGGTCCGCGCGACCGTCCTTCACATAGGCGGCGAGCAGGGTGTTGGTGACCAGGTCGCGCTGCGCGCGACTGCCGCCGATGCACACCACCCGGTCCATGACCGGCTCCAGGATCTCGATGGCCTGCGCCCACCGGCCCTCGGCGAAGGCGGCAAAGGCCCGCGACAGGGTCGCGCCGAGTGTGCCGGCGGGCAGGCGCCCCGCCTCGCCCAGCGACTGCACCTGCTCGACATAGTGTTGCAAGGCCTCGTTCCGACCGAGCGCCGCGTAGGCCAGCCCCGCGTGCGCGTCGACGAACACGATGGGACGGGGGAACTGCTGCTCGTAGTAGTCGCACAAGCGCTGCCAACGCTCGAGGTTGCGCGGCTCACCGGCGAGCTCCGCTCGCCAGAGCAGCGCCGCGCCATCGGTGAGCACGTTGATCGACGGGCTGCTCGAGACCCCGGGTGCACAGTGTGTGCCGTAGGCCTGCCAGGCGGCGTCGCTCTCGCCCATGCTCATCTTCAGCAGGCAGTAGTGCCACCACAGATGACAGTGCAAGAGCCCTTCCGGCTCGTAACCAGGCAGCCAGTCGCTCAAGTATCGAATCGCTTCGTCATCGACGCCAGCTTCGTACAGCGCGTGCGCGCGGATGTGCGCGCCGTGTGGGTTGCGCGCGAACTGTTCCAGCGAACGCTCCACCAGCGTCCGGCCGCGTGCCCATTCCCCGACCTCCACCAGCGCGAAGGCGTGCGCGGTCAGGAACCACCAGTCATCACCGTAGTGCCGGGCCAGCGGTTCCAGCAGCGCGAGCTGCTCGGGCTCGCGCTCCTGCCGGCCGCTGAAGCCGATGAGGCCAAACACGCCGCAGGATGGCGCGAGCACGAAGGCATCGCGCGGATGGCTCGCCAGGTGCTCGCGGGTCAGCTCCAGCGCGGCCGGGATCCGACCATTGACCATGCGCGAGAAGATCTCGACGTGCTGGCGCTCTCGCGCCGTGGCTTGTGCGGCGAGCGCGACGGCCTGCTCGGCCGCGGCACGCGCCTCGGCCGGACGTCCACACAGCTGGTGCTGTCGAGCCAGGGCGGCATGCGGCAGCGCAAAGCCTGGGTCAGCGGCGATCGCACGCTGCAGGACCGCCTCCACCCCGGGATTGGCCGCCAGTATCCTATCGACACCATCGACGTAGGCATCACGCGCGGTTGCCGAGGTGGTGGTCACAGGCAAACCATATCGGTCGTCGAGCATGAGACACACTCCTTGGGTGGTCCGGAATGGCAGGAGCCCGAGTGTAACCGATTCCCGCGGCCGATTCGGACGGTGAGCTGCCCGCGATCGCATCGGCCGCCGATGGTGGGTGTGGCGCGGTACCGTATTGAAAATCCACCGTGCCGCTGCCATTCTCGACAGCTTGCCATGGTCCGGCCGCCAGGTCCGCGCCCCACGCCGGCCCGCGCGAGGACCATGTTCCAAGCACGTTCCAAGAAGGACACCAGACGGAGGTGACGCATGCGCCAGATGGTGCTGGTTGGTTTTCTGCAGGCACAGAACTGCTCGAATTTTGCCGGCTCCTGGCGACACCCGGAATCTCGCCTGGATTTCCTGTCACCGGATTTCTTCGCCCATATAGGCCGGGTGCTCGAAGCCGGCAAGTTCCATCTGGCCTTCTTCGACGATCGTCTGGGCATGCCCGAGTTCCATGGCGGCCGCTTCGCCGAGGCCGTGGCCAATGGCATCCGCTGCGTGAAGATGGATCCCATCGCCTGCCTTATGCCGATCGCGGCTGCCACCGAGCGTCTCGGTCTGGGCTCGACCTACTCGGTCACCTACTACCAGCCGTTCCACATCGCCCGCCTGTTCCAGACGCTCGACCTGATGACCAAGGGACGTGCCGCGTGGAACGTGGTCACCTCCATGAACGACGTAGAGGCCCAGAACATGGGTCTCGAGCAGGCGCCACCGCACGACACACGCTATGACCGCGCCGACGAGTTCATGAAGGTGGTCCTCGGACACTGGGACACCTGGGGAGACGATGCCCTGATCGTCGACCGCGACAGCGGCCGCTTCGCCGATCCTGACAAGGTGCGCCGGCTGGATCACAGCGGCGAGCACTACGCCTCGCGCGGTCCTTTCACAGTGCCACGTACGGCTCAGGGCCATCCGGTCATCATCCAGGCCGGGCAGTCGGGGCGCGGTCGTCAGTTCGCGGCGCAGTGGGGAGAGATCGTCTTCGCCTCGAATACCGTTCGCGAGGACGCCGCCCGCGCCTACGCCGAGATCAAGTCGAACGCCGCGCAGCTGGGGCGTGACCCCGACAGCCTCAAGATCGCGACCCTCTGCCACCCGGTGGTGGC
>JAGRHX010001055.1 GCA_020444775.1 Gammaproteobacteria bacterium | reverse complement strand
TCCACGGCGTTGTTGTTCTCGTCGCAGAAATAGCGACCCGACAGCGACGCCGTGCCAGGATCCTTGGGCTCCTTGACGCCGGCGTCCACGTCGGTGACGTCCTGCCCAGCGGCGACGCTGATCACACCGGTCATGCCGGTGGCGTCGACATCCGAATCGATTCGCTCGTCGTCACCCACGTCCTGGAAGGTGAACACCTTGCCAGTGGGATCGTTGCCGAACATCACCTGGTAGTCGCCGGCCGTAACATCATCAAAGGTGTATCGACCGTCGGCGTCGGTGGTCGTGGTTGCCACCACGTTACCGTCACCATCGATCAGCTTGACTTCGACACCAGCGACCGGCGGCTCCGACTCGACGACCGTGATGGTCTTCTTCTGTAGCTTGACGTTGTCGACCACCGTGCCGATGCAGTCGGAGTCACCCAAGCCCTTGAGATCGACGCGAACCTCGCCAACCGGCAGATCGAGATCGAGCGCATAGGTCTTGAAACCAGGCTCGCTCGGATAGATCTCTGCCTGCTTGACCCCGTTGATGTAGACCGCAAAGCCGTTTGTGCCGGGGTCCGTGCCACGCATCGCGTAGTCGACACAGAATTGGTAGGTTCCGGCCTCGGTGATGTCGACGATCTGGCAGATCGTAGCGTTGTTGTCGGCATCCAGCTCGACCACTGCATTGCCAGCGGTGTTACCGGTTCCGAAATCATCCTCCTGGATCTCGATCTTGTCCTTGATGGCGACCCAGCCCTCGATCTGGCTGAACAGTCCCCAGCCTCCATACTGAAGCTGCGGATGATTTTCGAAGTCACCGTTGACAATGAGGTTCGGCCCGAACTCGCAGATCTCCTCGAGCTCATCGAGACCATCACAATCGGTGTCACAGAACATTCGACCGGAGATTGAGCCGGTTGCCGGCTCACAGCCGGTCAGCTCGATCCTGTCGATACGGGCGTATTCGCTGCAGTTGCCGTCGACCCAGAGCTGGATCTTGTCACCCTGGTTGATCTCGACGCCCTGGATGACGAACTCGGAGAAGCCACCGTCATCGGAACCACCGCCATCGTCGTTCTGGTCGAGTTTGATGACGTCCACGAGCTGGCCATTGATCTTGACCATGATCGTGCTTTCACCGTCGTTCTCGTCCTGCGCAAATACCTTCAGATCGTAGGTGCCGCTCTCGCCCTGGAAGTGTGTCCAGAGATCGCCACTGCCGGAGGTCAACTTGACCAGCTCACCCTCTGAAGCCTGGGCGCCAGCCACCGTGGTGAAGTTCCACTTCTGCATGTCCTCGGCTTCGATGGTGTAGCACACCGGATCGTTGCCGGTCGGCTCGCAACCGGTGAGCTCGATCTTGTCGATGCGGGCGAATTCGCTGCAATTGCCGTCGACCCAGAGCTGGATCTTGTCACCCTGGTTGATCTCCACACCCTGGATGACGAACTCGGAGAAGCCGCCGTCATCGGAGCCACCGCCGTCGCCGTTCTGGTCGAGCTTGATGGCCTCCACGAGCTGGCCATTGATCTTGACCATGATCGTGCTTTCGCCGTCGTTCTCGTCCTGGACGAACACCTTCAGATCGTAGGTGCCGCTCTCGCCCTGGAACTGTGTCCAGAGATCGCCGCTACCCGAGGTCAGCTTGACCAGCTCGCCCCCGGAAGCCTGAGCGCCAGCCACCGTGGTGAAGTTCCACTTCTGCATGTCCTCGGCTTCGATGGTGTAGCACTGCGGCTCACCGCTCGAGACGACCTTGAGCCCGGCATCGACATTCTTGACGACCTGACCACCAGCCAGCGAGATGACATCGGTGAGTCCGTCGACATTGGCGTCCGAATCGAAATGCTCGTCGACGCCGCTGTCCTTGGCCGAGAACTCGTAGCCCGAGAGCGCGGGGAACTTCACCCTGTAGTCGCCGGCCGGCACGTCGAACATGTAGTTGCCATCGCTGTCCGTGGTGGACTCAGCGACGACGTTGCCGTCGAGATCCAACAGCTGGACCACCTGCCCCGCGACTCCGGCGTCCCAGCTGCCGGTGCTGTCGTTCCACTCGTTGTCGTTGGCGTCGGCATCGATGGTAAGCCGGCCCTTGATCCAGCCGGTCGGCGGCGTCAGGTCGCCGGCCGTCAGACACTTGTAGTCGGGTTGCCAGCCGCCATCGGTGATGTTGCAGGAAGAGCAGACGGTCAGCCGGGCGCCTTCGGGAGGAACACCGTAGGCTTCATGAAAGGTGAAATAGTCGGTCGAGCTGCCTTCCTGCTCGATCTCGATGAGCATGTACCAGTTACCGGCATCGTCCTTGACCCACCAGTACAGCTCGGCATAGATCTGACCGCCGCTGCCGACCTCGTTGCCGTCGACCGTGATGGACGCCTGCTGACCCGACCAGTCGTCGGCGTTCTCGTCACACTTCGAATCCCCGGACAGGAAGCCATCGTTGTCGGTGACCGCGATCTCGGCACTTGCCAGAGCCGGCATGTGGAAGACCGTGTTCGTGCCGAGATTACCCGATACCAGATCGGACTCCCGCCATGCGGTGAATTCATAGGTCTGGTAATCGTTGCTCTGGTAAGTCATGGAAACCTCAAATTTTTTTAGTTCACTACGGCGTCGCTACGTTCGAAGCCATCGACAGAGGCCTACACGGCCCGAAGCGTCGGGAAAGATGCCCCCGGGGTCGCCGTGCTCCGCGGGTGGTCCCGGACTCGGCCGGGCATGCCTGGCCGAGCGTCGGCAAGACGGCAACAGGAGTGACCGGTTGGCCCGGTCGCGCCGGAGGAGCAAAAGATGGCAGAACGGACGGTAATGGTTCTGGAACACTCGAGCTGCCCGAAAGCAAGATCCACGCCACTGAACACAAACGCCGCTAAGCCTCGGATAGTCTGAGTGTCGATGATTGTGTTCTCGACCGTCCGTGCAGGTCGACCGATCCGTGGCCCTGCGCGCGTCAAATTTTCCGACAGCGCATTGCGATCATGTGGAAGTAATTTTGCATTTGCGCGAATGCCATGAAGTTTCGACCTCGAATTGCCTACAATAGGGAATTATCTTCCCTGACACTTTCGAGGCGATGCGAACCTTCAGCCTGCGCTGGCCCGACTTATCTCGGGTGAAGCTTCTGTCCCGGGCGGCGCTGTAAGAAAATCCGACAAATCGAGATCCGTCCGGACAAGCTAGCCCATCAGGTCATCATGGCCTTCACCATCACACGCGGGGACTGATTGACAGCGGGTCGAAGCTATGGCACGCACCGACCAATGCCGCCAGATGATTCGATGGACCCATCTGGAATCATGATGGCAGGCCGACGGCGCGAACCCGCGTTCCTGGATTCACCCCGCAATCACCACTGGAGCAGACCGAGCATGAACAGACTCAATGGCAAGGTAGCGTTGATCACGGGCGGCGGTGGTGGCATCGGCCGCGCCACGGCCCGCCGCTTCGTCGAGGAAGGCGCCAAGGTGATCGTCGCCGACCAGGATGCCGAAGCAGGTCAGGCCAGCGCCGACGCGGCCAATGCGACCGCGGGGAACTCCGGTGGTGAAGCACGCTTCGTGCAGACGGACGTGACCTCGGACAAGAGCGTGGCGGCTGCGGTGGCGGCAACTCTTTCGGCCTTCGGCCGGCTGGACGTGCTGCACAACAACGCCGGGGGCTCGACCAACGACGACGGCCCCGCTGGCGAAGTCGGTGACGAAGAGTTCTGGCGGGTCATCAAGCTCGACCTGTACGGCACTTTCGTCTGCTGCAGACACGCGATCCCCGCGCTGCGCACCGCCGGTGGCGGCTCGATCATCAACATGTCCTCGATCGTCGCCTTGATGGCCTTCCCCGGTCGCGATGCCTACACGGCCGCGAAAGGCGGTGTCGCCGCCATCACCCGCTCGATGGCCGTCGAGTACGGCGCCGACCGGATCCGGGTCAATGCCATCGCGCCGACGGTGATCCTCACCGACCGGGTCAAGCGACTGTTCGAAAGCGGCGACACGATGGCACGTCTGGAGGCCATGCATGTCCTGGGCCTCGGTCAGCCGATGGACATCGCGCACATGGCCGTGTACCTGGCCTCGGATGAATCCAGGCTCGTCACCGGTCAGATCTTCCCGGTGGATTCGGGCATCACGGTCAAATAGGCCTGACCGGCGCGTCGGGCTCTTCAGCCCAGCACGGCGTCGAGCCCGTCGCGCATTCGTGCGTAATGGCTACCCTGCCAGTAGACCCGGTCGCAGGCCACACAACGAACGAAACGCGTGTACCGGGCAGCCACGCCAGGGGGAACGCGGTGACGAACCGCCGCTGCGCCGACCGGGCGCAGGTCACCATTGCATTCCATGCAACGTACGAACGGTCGTGCCCGAGTCGCCAGATCGAATGCGAGCACCAGCTCACGTAGCTGAGCCTGCGGACGCACCGCGCGAACATACCGACCGAACTCGACCTCGGCGCGTTTCAGAAGCTCCCGATCCCGAGTCAGCAGGATGCGACGTTCCCGTGCCGCGCATGCGGCCAGCAGCGCGTCGTCCAGAGACCGCGGCAGCACCGTATCGAAGCCCAACATCCGCAACTTTCGCCCGAGCGCAAAAAGATGCCCGTCGGCGAGGAAGCGGCGCGGCTCTGGCAGCGGCGGACTCGCCACCATGGCAGGCGCCAGCTTCAGCCCGAAGAAACGCGGATACACCGCGACCCGCGCACCATCACACGCCGCTTGCGACAAGGCCACGGGTTCGCCATCGACCAGCACCAGGGCAATCTCCGGATGTGGCACACCAAGCGCCTCGATCGCATGTTTGAGCGAGGCATCGCGGGCACAAGCACAGAGCGTTGCCCGTTGCCGTTGCGACTCGGGCAGGAAATCGTTCAGCTCCCCGTAGAACCTGAACACCAGTTCGGACCGCTCATTCACAGCCGATTGCCTGTCACGGATCCGGCGGCGCTCGGTTTACGGCCAGCATCTCGACGTTTGACGACCATCCCCTGGCAGGCTCGAACCGAGCGGGCTCAGACCTCGTCCTCACCATCACCCGCCAGGTCTTCGGGAGAGCGCGCGGCCTCGCCCCATTCACTCTCGACCAGATCGTCGTCACCACGTGGCGCCTCGATCGGCCGTCCTCGTCGGAACTCCGCGTCGGTGTCCTCCTCGAACTCGTCCATCCCGCTCTCGTGCGGATGAACGCTCTGCAACGACTCGCCCCAATCTGAGTCACCCATGTCGGTCTCAGAGAAGCCCAGGTCGTCTGGCTCCACGTCGTCCAAGGGCCCGGTGATATCCTCCGGCTCGTCTATGGGCTCGAGATCGAGCCCGGCCCATTCGGCCAGCTCCAATTCTTCAAGGTCGCCGTCGAACATCTGCGTCTCGACCAGCCCCGTATCCGTATCCACGCTCACCACCTGGAAGGTCTGACCTTTGTCCAGGTGTCGATACCACTGGCCGACCAACGGCTCCAGATCATCGCTCATCTTCCCACCCTCCGTCAGGGTCACTCATCCCCGCCAGCAACGGGCTGGAACCACGATTTGAGCTGCTTGCGCGACCGGCACCGTTGATACCGATCAATCGATATTGCCCCCGCCGCGCGTATCCACGGCTGCACCCGTGACACAGATCAACACCGGCAACGACAGCCGGTGGCAGCGTCGGAGCGCACGACCATTCGACGGAGATGCCTCTTGAGCCCCATCCCGGCAGCGGTGCTCTCGAACTGGATCTGGGACAACAAGTACCGGCTGCAACGCAACGATCGAGCGGAGACCGACCTGGACGCGACCTGGCGACGGGTGGCGCGCGCGGTGGCTCGAGTCGAGGCCGCACCGGCGCGACAGCTCTGGACGCCACGCTTTCTCGAGCAGCTACGCAGCGGCAGACTGCTGCCGGGCGGGCGTATCATTGCCGGCGCCGGGTCGGGCCAGCGACGTACCCTGTGCAATTGCTTCGTCATGGGCACCCTCGAGGACTCGCTGTCCGGGATCATGCGCGGGCTTCGCGAAAGCGCGGTCACCTTGCAGCAAGGTGGCGGTATCGGCATCGATTTCTCGCCACTGCGCCCGGCCGGCAGCATCGCTCGCGGCAGTGGCGGCATCGCCTCGGGTCCGGTCTCGTTCATGGAGATATGGGACAGCACCTGTAGCACCCTGCTCAGCACCAGCCCGCGGCGTGGCGCGATGATGGCGACGCTGCGCTGCGACCATCCGGACATCGAGCGATTCGTCGATGCCAAGCGTGCCCGCGGCCGACTGAGCGGCTTCAATCTCTCGGTGCTCATCAGCGACGCGTTCATGCAAGCGCTGCAAGCCGATGGCCCCTGGCTGCTGAGCCATCCGTCTGACTATCGCGGTCATCACCCACATAGCGGATCCGCGCGCCGGCAGATCGGTGCGCGCGATCTATGGCAAAGACTGCTACGCGCCGCCTATGACAGCGCGGAGCCCGGCGTGCTGTTCATCGACCGCATCAACGCCTGCAACAACCTACGCTGGCGCGAGCAGATCAGCGCCACCAACCCCTGTGGTGAGGTACCGCTACCAGCAAACGGCAGCTGCAACCTGGCCGCGCTGAATCTACCTGCCTTCATCGCGTCGCCATTTTGCACCGACGCCCAGGTGGATCTGCGCTCACTCGCGGAATCCGCCGCCATCGCGGTTCGCTTCCTCGATGACGTCATCGACGTCACACGCTTTCCGCTGCGCGCCCAGGCTAGCGAAGCCCGCGCGACGCGACGCATCGGTCTGGGTATCACCGGACTCGCGGACGCGCTCGTCATGTTGGGCCTTCGCTACGACAGCGAGACGGCACGCCGTCAGGCCGGCGCGATCATGCGCACCATCACGCATGCCGCCTACCAGGCCTCCATAGCGCTGGCCGAGGAACGCGGCAGCTTTCCTTGTTTCGAGCAACAACCCTACCTGCACAGCGAATTCATCGGGACTCTGCCGGCGGAGCTGCGCGACAACATCGCCCGCCACGGCATCCGCAACAGTCATCTGACGGCGATCGCGCCGACCGGCAGCATCAGCCTGCTGGCCGGCAACGTCTCCAGCGGTATGGAGCCGATATTCAGCGACCGTTACGAACGCAGACTGCGCGATGCGCGCGGGCGGCTGACCACCATGGAGATCGAGGACTGGTCACTGGGTCTCTGGCGCGCCCGTGGCCACAGTGGTCTACCACCCGCCTTCTCGCCCCTTCAGCAGATTTCGGCCGATGACCAGCTCGCCATGCAGGCCGTGCTGCAACCGTTCGTGGACAATGCCATATCCAAGACGGTCAGCGTCGCCGCGAGCACCGGATTCGAATCCTTCGCCGCCATCTACGAACGCGCCTGGGCGCTCGGCCTGAAGGGCTGCACCGCCTATCGACCCGACACCATCCGTGGCGCGGTGATCGGTTGCTCGCAGGCGAGCCCCTGTGAGCGCGAGTGAAGAACGCGACCCAACCTCAACCGAAGGCGCCCGCCTCACACAGCGCTCGATAACGTGCCTCGTCCAGCCCCAGGATCTCACGCGCCACCCACTCGTTGTCCGCCCCCAGTGCGGGTGCCGGAGCCGAGTGCGGCTCGACGCTGCCACGCCAGGGAAACCCGGGCAACTCCCCGCCTGCCGCACCGGCGCGCCAGAAGCCGCGCTCGCGCAGATGCGCGCAAGCCAGCAGCTCGGCGGCACCGGCGACCGGTGCCGCCGCTATACCGGCCGCCAGCAGCCGCTGATG
>JAGRHX010001054.1 GCA_020444775.1 Gammaproteobacteria bacterium | reverse complement strand
GGTGAGGCAAGCGTGCGGAGCGGATCGAGACGCTGATGGTCGTCGATGGGCCGGACTCGACATCTGCCGCCATGCGCGGCGGCCGACAGCGATGCCTCCTCGCGCGGTTCTCGTCCCTGCATTCTCGGTGTTGTGACCACCCAGCACAATCCACGCAAGAGGGCCGCGAACGGCACGCCTCGTTCAGCCTACCGGGTATACCCGCCCCTTCCAACGACTGCGCTCACCGCGCCAGTAGCGCCAGGCCGAAGACCAGGTGAACAGCAGGTACAGGCAGGCTGCCGGGATCAAGGTCAAGGTCCACCACGGCGAGAGACGATAGAAGCGGACCGTCGGCAGATAGCTCACGCACATCGCGAGCAGCGCCGCGCCCGCCGGCCAGCCCATCGTCGAGCCCGGCAACGAGCCGATCAGGTCGAGGGGCGGGAGCACGAAGCAGAGCAACAGGGCGAGACTGCACAGGCACAGCAACACCGGCGAGTAGCTCAGCTGGGTGAAGGCCGTGCGTGCGACCATGTTCCAGATCTCACCAAGGCCCGTCATCTCGCGTCGACTGACCACCGCCTCGCTGAGACCCAGCCACAGCGGCGCGCCCGCGCGCTTGAACGCGGCGGCCAGCGCGCAGTCGTCGATCAGCGCATCTCGCAGCGTCGCGAAACCACCGATACGGTCCAGCACCCGCGCATCCAGCAACACGCAGCCACCGGCCGCGCCGGCGACTCGCGAGCCCGGGTTGCCCACCAGCGAGAACGGATAGATCAGCTTGAAGAAATATACGAAAGGTGGAAGGAGCAGTCGCTCCCAGGTATTGCGCACCGGCAGGGTCGCCATCACCGAGACCAGTCCACCGCCCTGGCGTTGCCATTGCCGGCGCAAGGCGCCGATCACGCCCGGCGCCAGGTGGATGTCGGCGTCGAGCAGCAGCACCTGGGCACAGCGCGCGCGCCGCCGGGCCTGCTCCAGGGCGTGAAGCTTGCCGCTCCAGCCGATCGGCAGCTCGTCACCCTCGACCACCTCCACGTGGACGATGCCACCGGCCGAGCTCGGTGCCCGAGCCAGGCGTATGGCCATCGCGCGGGCGGCCTGCCCGGTGTGGTCCTCGGACCGGTCGTCCACCACCACGACCTGCAGGCGAAGCGCCTGGCTGCGCAACGCCTCCAACGTGCCGGCAATGTTGTGTGCCTCGTTGCGCGCCGGGATCAAGACGCTCAGATCGAAGTCCTTGTCGGCGTCGTCGGGCCCGCTCGAATCGACGCCACACCCGTCCTGAGCCCCATCACGGTCACTGCCAGCACCGATGTTCAGCCGCTCACGCGTCCGCCACGCCTGCCAGGGTGTGAGCAGCAGCGCGACCCAGCAGACCAGCGCGATCGACGACAACCAATGCATACGCGCAGCCGAACCGCTTACCGTGGATGAAGGTCAGGCCGGCCCCGGTCCGGACATCGAATCGATGTCCGGCTCAGGCGACCCGCCGCTTGGGCTTCTCGCCGGCCTGCGGCGCGGCGACCTCGGCGCTTTCGCCGCGCTGCTCGCCAGCCGCGCCTACGCCATCGACAAGGCTCGGGTTGGCGCTGTCGAAGTCATCGGACGACATCGGCTCGGGGACCATCGGCCCGTCGGTTCGAGGCCCGCGCAGCCAGACCTTGAAGGCCTTGAAGGGGTTCGCGACCGCATCGTTCACCGCGGTCGGCTCGAAGCCGCAATGCACCATGCAATCGCCACACTTGGGGTTGCGACCGAGACCATAGCGGTCCCAATCCACATCCTCGAGCAGCTCCTGGAAGGAATGTGCGTAGCCCTCACCGACCAACAGATAACAGGGCTTCTGCCAACCGAACACGTTGCGTGTCGGATTGCCCCAGGCGGTACAGGCATAGGCCTGATTGCCGGCGAGGAAATCCAGATACAAGGAGGAATGATTGAAACGCCAGCGACGTCGGCGCTCGCGGCCGATCCTGAACAGGTCGCGGAACAGCTGATGCGCCGCCCGCCGCTTCAGGAACACCTCCTGCTGCGGCGCGCGCTCGTAGCTGAAACCCGGCGCCACGGTCACGCCCTCGACGTCCAGGGTCATGCAGGTGTCGAGGAACTCGGCGACCTCCTGCGCATCCTCGCCCTGGAACAAGGTGCAGTTGACCGTGACCCTGAAGCCCTTGCTGCGCGCCAGCTTGATCGCCTCGACGGCACGCTCGTAGACACCGTCCTGACAGACCGAGGTATCGTGCCGAAGCTGATTGCCGTCCAGATGAATCGAGAAGGTCAGGTAGGGCGACGGCTCATAGTCCTTGATGCGCTTCTTCAACAGCAGCGCGTTGGTGCACAGATAGACGTATTTGCGCCGCGCGATGTAGCCGCGAACGATCTGCGGCATCTCCTTGTGCAGAAGCGGCTCACCACCGGCGATGGAGACGATAGGCGCACCACATTCGTCGATCGCGGCCAGCGCATCGTCGACGCTGATGCGCTTGTTCAAGATGGCGTCCGGGTAGTCGATCTTGCCGCAGCCCGCGCAGGCCAGATTGCAGCGAAACAGGGGTTCCAGCATCAGCACCAGGGGATAGCGCTTCTCGCCTCTCAATTTCTTGCCCAGGATGTAGGCACCGACCTTGATCTGCTGGCGCAGGGGAACGCCCATGTCTTGACTCCAGTTGTTCTTGCTTGAAGGCGTGACGACCGCGACCGCAAAGCCGGCCCGAGGATATCCCCAGCGGGGATACCTTGCTCGATCCGCCGATCCCGGATCCGACGACCCGGCCGCTGAACCGGTTCGAGCAACGGCCCGGTTCG
>JAGRHX010001053.1 GCA_020444775.1 Gammaproteobacteria bacterium | reverse complement strand
GGATGGCGCTGTTGCCGCTGTACGTGCTCGCGGTGTTCGTGCTCGCCGGTCTGTTGAACTATCCGCTATGGCGTCTGCTGCAGTCACTGGGCGCTGAGCTACCGCTGCACAAGAGCACCTTGCTGTGTCTGCAGCTCGTATCGCTGCTGCTTCTGGTGCCGTTGCACCGATGGTTGGGACTGTCGTTGTTCGAGTCCTGGGGTTTGTCCCGCCCGCGCGCCGCGCTCGGCCAGCCGGGTGGACGTCTGGTCGGTGTGCGTGCACGGCTGTGGTTGGTGGCGTCCGGCTTCGCGCTGGGCGCGTCGATGCTCGCCGGCGTGGCCATGGTGCTGTTGTTGCTGGAGGTTCGGGTGCCGCGTCTGGGGCTCGGTCAGGGAAAGCTGAGCACCGGTGCGATCCTCTGGCTGGCCGTGCACACCGCGCTCGGGGTAGCCCTGCTCGAGGAGCTCTGGTATCGGGGTGGACTACAGGGCGCGGCGAGCGCGATGGTCGGACCGCGGGCCGCGTTGGTGCTGGTGGCCCTGCTCTATGCCGGCGCCCATTTCATCCGCGCCGACGTGCCCGTGCCGGACGAGCAGATCGGTCCATGGTCCGGCTTTACGGTGATCGGCACGCTGTTCGGCCGCTTCCAGTCGCCCGCCATCCTGGACTCCGGGGCGACCCTGGTGCTGGCCGGGCTGCTGCTCGGTTTGCAGCGTGTCCGGGACGGCTGCATCTGGCGCTGCGTGGGCACACACATGGGCTGGGTCTTCGTCATCCAGGCGCTGCGCAAGAGCACTGATCTGAACCCGCAGGCCTCGCTGGTCTGGGTGGTCGGTCGTTACGATCAGGTCATCGGTGAGCTGGCAAGCGTAGTGTTCGCGGTGGTGCTGCTGAGCATGTGGCTGCGCGGCCGGCGCGCCGCCGCCAGCTGTGCATGAGCGGGCCGAAGAGCGGCGCCGCCCGGGGCGTATGACACTGGCCGGATGCCTGCCTGGTGCCTCATCATCTGGTCAAACCCAAATCTGGAGGTGAGTCATGGCCGAAGCCTATATCGTCGATGCAGTGCGTACCGCGGGTGGACGGCGCGGCGGGCGTCTGGCGGCCTGGCATCCAGCGGACATGGGGGGCGCGGTGCTCGACGCCCTGGTGCAGCGTAGCGGGATCGACCCGGGGGTGATAGAGGATGTGATCTTCGGCTGTGTCGGGCAGGCCGGTGAGCAGTCCTTTCACATCGCGCGCAACTGCGTGCTGGCATCCGCGTTGCCAGAGAGCGTGCCCGCGGTGTCGATCGACCGTCAGTGTGGCTCATCGCAACAGGCCCTGCAGTTCGCGGCACAGGCGGTGCTCAGCGGCACTCAGGACGTGGTGATCGCTGGCGGTGTGGAGAGCATGACACGCGTGCCCATGGGCAGCCCGACCCTGCTCGCCTTGAAGGCCGGTATGGGCGGTCCGAAGAGCCCGCGCATGGAAGCGCGCTATCCCGGCGTCGAGTTCAGCCAGTTCAGCGGTGCCGAGATGATGGCACGCAAGTACGATCTGTCGCGTGAGATGCTCGACGCCTATGCGTTGCGCAGTCATCGCCGCGCAGCGCGGGCTACAGAGGCCGGCGAGTTCGACGGCGAGATCCTGCCGCTGCCGGTGGACGGTCCGGACGGCAGCGGTGAGCTGCACCGCCAGGACGAGGGCATCCGCTTCGATGCGACTGCGCAGTCCATTGCCAGTGTCAAGCTGCTGCAGGAGGGCGGACGGATCACGGCCGCCAATGCCAGTCAGATCTGCGACGGCGCGAGCGGCGTGCTGGTGGTGAGCGAAGCCGCGCTGAAGCGCCACGGTCTGACGCCGATGGCTCGTGTACATCATCTGACCGTGACCGGTGGCGATCCGGTGATCATGCTGGAGGAGCCGATTCGGGCCACCCGGCGCGCCCTGGAACGGGCGGGTATGCGTATCGAGGACATCGACCTGTACGAGGTCAACGAGGCCTTCGCACCCGTGCCGCTGGCCTGGCTGCAGTCGCTGAAGGCCGATCCCGAGCGTCTGAACGTCAACGGTGGTGCGATCGCCCTGGGTCACCCGCTCGGCGCCTCCGGCACAAAGCTGATGGCGACGCTGTTGAACGCGCTGCGACGCCGCGGCAAGCGGTATGGACTCCAGACCATGTGTGAGGGTGGCGGTCTTGCCAACGTCACCATCGTCGAGGCGCTCTGAGCCCGTCAGGATCTGCGCTAGAGGCTGCTGACCCGGCGGATCAGGTCATCGCGGGCCAGCAGCTCGTCGCGTGGCGCGGTGCCGAGCCCGGGTCCCGGCAGCGGATGGACATCGCCATTCTCTGCGTTCTGCCTGACCTCAGCGCCCGCGACATAGCGCCTCAAAAGTGGTTCGAGCCGATTCAACATCCAAAGGCGCGTGGGATCATCTTGTAATGAATTCGCTTCGTGGCGCGCGAAGCTCGGTCGTTTCCGGGGGAGCAAGAGTCCCCGGTGCGCAGTCGTACCCAGAGCTGACGAGCGCTGGTCGAGACGGGCCGGTCGGGGTAGTCTCCACCCCCGCCATCTGCTGGAATCAGCCCGTTTGCCCTGGATGACCATGGATTCGACGAACCCCGCCGATTCGACGCCGTGCCCTCGGCTGCACAAGCTACGTGTCAATGACACCGAGCTCGCCTGGTTCGAGCGCAACCGGCCGCGTGCCAATCGTCCGACGCTGCTCTTCGTGCACGCCACCGGCTATCACGGGCGGGTCTGGGACCGGATCGCCGAGGCCTTTCCGGATCTTCACGTGCTGGCGCTGGAACAGCGCGGACACGGCCGCAGCGAGAAGCGCCGCATCGACAACTGGCAGGTGTTCGGCGCGGACCTCGCCGGCTTCGTCGCGGCGCTGGGCTTGGAGCGGGTGATCGGTATCGGTCACTCGGTGGGTGGTCATGCCCTGGTCGATGCCGCGGCGAAGAGCGAGGCCTTCGCGCGGTTGATCCTGCTCGATCCGACCATTCTCGAGCCGCGTGCCTACCGATCGCCTGAGCCGCTCGAGTTTGCCGATGGCGTGCATCCGGTGGCCAGACGCAAGCAGCATTTCGCGTCCGCCGAGGAGATGGCGCAGCGGCTGCTGCAAAAAGGCGCCTATCATCTGTTCGAGCCCCGCATCCTGCGCGACTACTGTGAGCACGGTCTGGAGCGGTTGGCGGACGGCGGCTATCGTTTGTTGTGTCCGCCCGAGGTCGAGGCGTCGGTGTATATGAACGCGCGCAGCAACGGTGGGGTGCATGACAGCGTGGGCAGGATCCGGCAACCGGTGCTGATCCTGCGTGCACGGCTACCACCACCGGTGCGCGCCCCCATGGATTTCAGCTCATCGCCCACCTGGCCGGCGCTGGTGCATCGGTTCGCGCATGGTCGTGAGATCCATCTGGCCGATTGCAGCCACCTGATCCCGATGCAGATGCCTGACAAGGTCATCGCGGCCATCCGTGAAGCGGTCGAATGCTGGCCACACGACACGCGATAGACGAGCGTATCAGTCCTCGATCAGACGCCCCTGCTCGTCACGCGTCTCGGGTCCGTGCACGCGCGCCCGACCGTCGCCGAACTCGGCGTCGCGGGCCTTGAGCGCGGCCTTCAGCCCCTGTGATCGCGCGACCTCCCGGAAACGGCGGGTGCCCGGCGCGAGATGCGCGCGGGCGTCGTTCTCGGCGGCGAGACGCTGGAGCGTCCGGGCACCCATCAGCTCCATGCCCAGATTGACGATACGCTTGTTCGCGCTGAGCAGGTCGGGATCGATCCGGGCCAGCCGATCGGCGAGTCCTTCGACCTCGTCCTCGAGCAGCTCGGCCGGCACGGCCTTCATCACCAGACCGATGCTCGCGGCCTCCGCGCCGGTGACCGTGTCGCCGGTGAGCAGTAGTCGCTTGGCCCACTGTGGGCCACAGTGATACAGCCACATCTGATTCGGCAGCGAGCCCAGATCACGCGCGGGTGGGAAGCCGAACACCGCGTCTTCCGCCGCAATCACCATGTCGCTGAGCAGCGCGAGATCGGTGCCGCCGGCAAGGCAGTAGCCGTGCACCTGCGCGATCACCGGC
>JAGRHX010000068.1 GCA_020444775.1 Gammaproteobacteria bacterium | reverse complement strand
TCGGCGGCCACGCTTATGGCTGGGTCTACCCCGGGCCGATGGGCTCGGTGCTGACGCCGCTGATGGTCGGGATCGAGGCGTCCGGCGGGGTCTTCAATGCCTGCACCCTGAATGGCCGTTGCCAGGAAGCCTGCCCGATGGGGATCCCGCTACCGGACCTGTTGCGAAAGCTGCGCATACGCGAGCACGAGCAGGGTCTGGATGCACGCAGCGCGCGTCTGGGGCTGGCCTTGTGGGGCTGGTTCGCAACCCGACCGCGTCTGTACCGGTGGGCGGCGGATGCCGCCGTGCGCTTGCTGGGTCTGTTCGGGCGACGCAAGGGACGTTTCGGCTGGCTACCGCTGGCGCGAGGCTGGACCGAGGCACGCGATCTGCCTGCGCCACAGGGCAGGACCTTCGCCCAGGCCTGGCGCGAGCGACAGCGCGGCGGCGGCGGGGGGGCACGATGAGCGAAAGCGATCGCAGTCGCGAGCGGATCCTCGCCAACCTGCGCGCGGCGCTCAAACGTCGTGAGCCGTTGGGCGGGTCCGAGCGCGCCGCGTTGATCGCGCGGACCGCGGGCGGCAACCGCGCCGTGCAGCCACGCATCGATGGCGATCCGGTCGAGCGCTTCTGCGAGCGACTGCGTATGGTGTCGGGTATCGTCACCCGGCTCGACGATCTCGAGCAGGTCGCGAACCTGGTGGCCTCGCATCTCGACGCATATGCGTTGCCGCCGCGGCTGGTGGTCGCGGCCGACGAGCGTCTGGATGGCATACCCTGGTCGAACCGGCTGCAGGTGGAACGGCGGGCCGCTATCGGTAGCGACCGCTGCAGCGTCAACTGCGCGTTCGCCGCCGTGGCCGAGACCGGCAGCGTGGTGCTGTTGTCTGGAGCCGATTCGCCGACCACCTTGAACTTCCTGCCCGAGGACCATCTGGTGGTGGTGCCGGAGTCTTGCATCGTGCCGAACCTGGAAGACGTCTGGTCGCGGCTGCGCGCGCAGCGTCCGGACCGGCCGCGCACCGTGAACTTCATCACCGGGCCGTCGAAGACGGCGGACGTCGAGTTCACCCTGCAAGAGGGGGCGCACGGACCGCGACGCATTCATGCGATGGTGGTGGCAAGGCTCTGAGCAGGTCGCCGGCGGGCGCGGGGGCGCCTATGCGCCCCGCGCGCTCGATGGCCAGGTTGACCGGTCAGACGCCGTTGCGGATCCAGCGCGGCCGTTCACCGCGTTGTACCACCGCGCGCACATTGTCGTGTGCCCACTCCCAGATGCGCATCGTGGTCTCGTGAGCGACGCCCGCGACGTGGGCGGTGAGAATGCAGTTGGGGCAGCCGATCAGCGGGTTGTCGCGGACGATGGGCTCGACCTCGAAGACGTCGATGCCGGCCCCCGCGATGCGCCCTTCGCGCAGCGCCGTGGCCAGCGCTGCCTCGTCGATGATGCCGCCACGCGCGCAGCAGATGAGCAGCGCATGGGGTTGCATCATCGCCAGCGCATCGGCATCGATCATGTTGCGCGAGCTGTCGTTGAGGTTGGTGCTGATGCTGACCACGTCGGCGCGCCGCAGCAGCTCCTCACGGCTCACCGCCTCGGCACCGAGGCTGTCGGCCAGCCCCTTGTCGATATCGTCACGCACGTCGTTGTAGAGGATCTTCATCTCGAAGGCCGCGGCGCGTTTGGCCAGCGATGAGCCGGTGTTGCCAAAGCCGATGATCCCCAGGGTCTTGTCCTTCAGCTCGAAGGTCTGACGGGTGAGCACCCGGGCGGCTGCCCAGTCGGCCTGCTCGGTGAAGGCGGAGGCCTCGGGCAGACGTTTGGCCAGTGCCAGCAGCAGGGTCATGGAGTGCTCGGCGACAGCCTCCTTGTTGACCCCTTCGATGTTGCACGCGGGGATCTGGCGGCTGGCGATGGCGTCCAGATCCAGGGTCTCGTACCCGACGCCGAGGCGCTGCACGATCTTGAGCTTTGGCGCGGCGGCCAGGATCTGCTCGTTGACCGGCTCCATGCCGATCACGAAGGCATCGGCATCCGCGACCTTGGCGAGGTCGGCCTCGCTGTAGCGACCGTCGTCACCGACATGGATGCGTACGTACGACTCGACGTCCGCCGGCACGATATCCTCGAGATCGGGCCGGACGCGGATCAGGTAGGCGATTTTCATTGCTCTTCTCCCAAAACATCGCTGCACGGGCAGCGCCGAGCGGTGTCAGCAGACACGCGCTGCGAGGCCCTGATATCAGGCCGAATGGCGTTCGACTAGAGACGAACTATATGCGGGCAACGTCCGCGAGCCTACCGTGGCTCTCGACCTGGATCCTCCTGTCACTGCTGGCGTTGTTGCTTGGTGGATGCGCGAGCAACAGCGGGCGAGCCCTGGAACGGGCGAGGGACTTCGGGCTCGATTCGGCGCTGGTCCAGGGCGAACCGTACCGTCACCGGGTCTTCGTGCATGATCCGGCGCCCGGTCGGGCGGGCATGCAACGCACCCTGCGCGTCTACCTGCATGGTGACGGTGTGCCCTGGCTGCACACGCGCAGCGTCGCGTCCGACCCGACACCGTCGGAGCCGCTGGTGATGGCGCTGATGCGACGCGACCCGGAGCTCAGCGTGCTGCTCGGGCGGCCGTGCTATTTCGGGCTGAGCCGCGACCCGCCGTGCGAGCCACATGCCTGGACACACGGTCGCTACTCGGCAGTCGTGGTGCACAGCATGTTGACGGCGCTTGCGGGGCTGCTCGCCGATGGCCTGGTGCCGGCGCCGGACGGTATCGAGTACGTGGGCTACAGCGGCGGTGGGGCGTTGGCCGTGCTGATGGCCGCCCGCACGCCCGGCTTTGCCGATCGCCTGCCACCGTTGCGTCGGGTCGTGACCCTGGCGGCGAATCTGGACACCGAGCGTTGGACTGACTGGCACGGGGTGAGCGCGCTGTCCGGATCGCTGAATCCGGCGGACGTGCTGCCGTTGGCAGAGGGGATCGTTGCCATCCACTATGCCGGGGAGCGGGATCGGATCGTGCCGCCGGCACTCGCCTGGCCGGCGCGTCCGGGTAACGGTCGGGGTAGGGAAGAGACGTCCGGGCAGTCACCGCTGCGGGTGCTGCCCGGATTCGATCACGAATGCTGCTGGGTTCAGCGCTGGCCGGAGCTGTTGCGGGCCGCGCCGCGCTGAGTCAATCCCTCACCGCAAGCGCCGCAGATGGAACGAGCTGCCGGTGGCGCAGGTCAGAAATCGACCCGCACACCCACCTCGACCGCGTGCAGGGTCAGATCGCTGTACCCGGCCAGACCCTGGTACATGGCGTAGACCGACTGACCGCCACCGAACAGCGCGGTCGCACGCGCACCGTAGACCACGTAGTCACGGTCCGGCTCGTCGCTGGGCAGCGCGAACTTGGTGTTGGTCGGGTCGTTGACGAACTGCCCGGTCAGGGCCTTGTCGTTGTTGCTGAACTCGTGGGTGTATTCGCCGAACACCTGCGGATAGACCTCACCCCAGCTGGTGTAGAAGGTCTTACCGATCTGTAGACCGATGGCAGCTGGGACCGAGGTGAAGGTCTGCTTGTCGATCGCCAGGGCCAGACCGCTGCCGGCGGCGTTGGGATTGGCGATGCGCTCGCGGAAGCTGTCGATCTCGGTACGCGCGTACTGTACCCGCCCGTAGGCACCGTAGTTCCAGCCGCCGCTGAACCAGTCGTAACCGAGCTGCAGGCTGCCGCTGATCTCGTCACCGTCGGTGCTCGACAGCGCGCGGTTGTCGACCGAGGTGACGCTGGTGTTGTTGAGCGCGGTGATGTTGTAGCGAATCGCCCGCTCCTGGTCGAAGTCGGTGACGGTGTAGCCGAACAACGCGTCGATGTAGATGTTGTCGGTCGGGTAGAAGCTGGCGTAGCCGAAGAAGCTCAGACCATCGGTCTCGATATCACCGGACTTCTGCTCGATCTCGGCCTTGTTGTAGGTGTAGCCGACCGCCGCGCCGAGCACGAAGCTGGGCGTGAACTGATAGTCGATACCACCGGTGACGCTGAAGGTGTGGAAATCGAAGGCCGTCTCGTTGAAGGTGCGCTCCTTGTCACCGCTGGCGGCGTTACCGTTCAGGAAGATACCCACGCCGCTACGCCCGTTGCCGGCGCCGAGGCCGCTGCCAGCGACATCCTGACCGAGCGCATAGCTCTTGCCGTCGATGTTCATCTGCAGCGAGGAGGTTCGCGCGGCGCCGGAGCGCAGCGACGCCTGGCGGCCGCGTACGCTCGCGACCTGGTCTTGATCCGCGTCGACCTGGATGGTCGCCACGGCGCCGACCTCCTCCGGTGCCATGCCCGCGAGACCGGCGCCGGCCTCGTTCTTGGCGGACACCCCCTGGACGACGATCTCGGTGCAGCGGATGGTCAGGTCGTCACTGGCCAGCAATTGTGAATCGCCGGCCCGCGACGGACAGATGTCCTCGATGAGCTCGCCGAGCGCACGCTGGAACCCGGACGGAGACACGTTCTGATCCTGCAGCCGACCCTCGATCGGACTGGTCGACCCGGCGTAGCTCACGAGCTGCGCGGCGGCCGTGCCGCTGACCGTGGCCAGGAGGGCGGTCGCGACAGCGCGGCCGAGCAGCGTGGACCGGGCGTACAGTATGCGATCTTGGCTCATCTCGGATTTCCCTCCAGGCGTGGGTATATCGTCGGCGTTGATGATGGTTCGGGGATGGATGGCCGCGCAAGCGGCATGAGCATGGCGCTCTCCCCGATAGGACAATGCAAAGCAGGTATTACACCCATAACAATCATGCGTTTGCAACGGGATTTTCGAACGATTTCTAGAAATTTTCGACGCGACTATCGCGAATCAGCGGATCGTGGCACCGTCCACCTTCGGCGACCGGTCCTGTAACGGCCGAAGCCCCAGGAGCTTGCCACGAAACGCGGCCGACCTGCCCCCTCTCGACGCCCCGGAGCTGGACGGGGAGACAGACAAGCGTTCGGGCACGCACTCGCGCCAGACCATCGGAGTCGCAACGAGATGAATGACACCCTGCCGTCGCAGACCGTCTCGGTGCCGATCGCGGCGCCACCGGGGCATGTCTATGAGTTCGCCGGCAACCCACTCAACCTGCCCGCCTGGGCGCCGCGCTTCGCGTTGTCGGTGCGCAGGGACGCCGATCGATGGCTTGTGCAGACACCCTATGGCCCGGTCGAGATCGAGTTCGCGCCGGACAACGAGCTCGGCGTGTTGGATCATAGCTTGACGCTGCCTTCGGGTGTGACAATCTTCAACGCGATGCGGGTGATCGCCAATGCCGACGGTAGCGAGGTGATGATCACCACCTTTCGCCTGCCCGGCATGACCGAAGAGCAGCATCGGGCACATATCGAGATCCTGCGCAACGAGCTGTGGACCCTGAAGCGGATCCTCGAGGAACGTGAGCAGGGTTGCTGAGGGCCGCGTCCGTCGCTTCTGGCCGTGGCGTACAGCGGGCATTCGAGCACATCCACCACGAGGCAGCGCATGGTCCAGTTCCGCGTCGACGCATCATCAGAGGCATCTCAAGAGCAGGGCGCCGCGGCGTCGGCAAGCACGGCGTCTAAACGTCCCCGGGCACCGGCGTTGATGGCGTTGCTCGGCTACAGCGGCACCTCCAGCATCGACCGCGAACGTGGCCGCGTCGAGATGGCCTTCGAGCCGCGTGCCGAGCACTGCCACTCCGGCGGCATCGTCCAGGGCGGCATCATCACCGGCTGGCTGGACGCCGCCATGGCCAGCGCGGTGTTCGTGCGTGGCGGCTCCGGCACCAGCATGGCGAGCCTCGAGATCAAGACCGTCTATTACGAGGCCATCCGGCTGGACCGCGGGCCCTGCACAGTGCAGGCCTGGATCGAGCGCCTGGGCCGACGCACCGCTTTTGTCGAAGCGTGCGTGCTCGATGCCGCCGGCACGATCCTGGCCAAGGCCAGCTCGACGGTCAGCGTGCGCAGCCCCGCGACCGCGCAGGCCGCGGTCGCCGCGAACGCCGATGCGGCGCGGCCCGCGGCCGGCGGCGACTGAGC
>JAGRHX010001052.1 GCA_020444775.1 Gammaproteobacteria bacterium | reverse complement strand
GGGTAATCGACGTCGGGTAATCGACGTTGGGCGATTGTGAATTCGTATGACCCCTGGCTAGGAGGCAATCAGGCGAAGGCGTATCTTCAGCTTCGCACGATCTCGTCCTTTCGAACGTCCACGAAGCCGGCTGCCGGCTGAACGGTCGGTCCGCTGCGCTCGTTTCAGTGTGAACACGCGATGGAAGGAAGCTGCTCGATGAATAAGCTGATTGCGGAGTTCTTCGGGACCTTCTGGCTGGTGCTGGGAGGGTGTGGTAGCGCGGTCCTGGCAGCTGCGTTCCCTGACGTGGGGATCGGCCTGCTCGGTGTCTCGCTCGCCTTTGGATTGACCGTGCTGACCATGGCCTATGCCATCGGCCACATCTCCGGGTGTCACTTGAATCCCGCGGTTTCGATTGGCCTGTGCGTGGGTGGTCGATTTCCTGTTGCCCAGCTGCTGCCCTACATTCTCGCTCAGGTCATTGGTGGCATCGCCGCCGGGGCCGTGCTGTATCTCATTGCATCGGGCAAGGCTGGCTTCGACATCACTGCAGGCTTTGCCTCGAATGGCTATGGGGCGCACTCCCCGGGCGGTTATTCGATGCTGGCCGCGTTGGTGACCGAGGTGGTCATGACGATGATGTTCTTGATCGTCATCCTCGGTGCCACCGACGAGCGCGCACCCAAGGGCCTGGCACCGCTGGCTATCGGCCTATGCCTGACCTTGATCCATCTCATCAGCATTCCCGTGACCAATACCTCGGTCAATCCCGCCCGTAGCACCGGTGTCGCCGTGTATGTGGGCGACTGGGCCGTGCAGCAGCTGTGGATGTTCTGGGTCGCGCCGATCATCGGCGCGATCATCGGCGCGGTCCTATACAAGCTCATGGCGGAGGTGCGCGACGCGACCACGCATCCGACATCGGCCGGACTTGCGACCGGCGCTTGAGCAAACGCGGGTTCATTCCATGGATGGAATGAACCCGCGGGTTGTCAATAGCGCGCCAGCACACTGTTGCGCAACGATGCCGGATCCTCGCCATGGGCGCGCACGAAATGCTCGCGCATCGCGTTCTTGTCCAGCTTGCCGTTGACGTTCTTCGGCAGTTGGTCGAGCACCACCAGATGGCGCGGCTTCTTGTAGCTCGCGATCTGAGCGCGGCAATGATCGACCAGCGCGGCGGGTGACACCGACTGGCCGCTCTTGCAGGCGACATAGGCGCAGATGCTCTCGCCCCATTCGCTGTCCGGCAGGCCAAAAACCGCGGCCTCGAGAACCGCCGGGTGGTGCTGCAGCGCTTCCTCCACCTCGCGCGCGTACACGTTGAAGCCGCCGGTGATGATCATGTCCTTGTTGCGGCCGACGATATGCAGATAGCCACGGCCGTCGAAGCGGCCGAGATCGCCGGTGTGCAGCCAGCCGTCGCGTATGGTCTGATCGCGTAGATCCGGTCGGCCCCAGATGTCGGTGGCCGCCGCGCCACGCGCCTTGATCACGATCTCGCCGACCGTGTCCGCCTGCCGCGTCGGACCCTGGTCGGCAACGATGCGCACGTCCAGGTGGACCACCGGACGGCCGCAGGATGCGAGTGGGCTGTCGGTCGACGCGGCCTCCTCCACGCGATGCTCATGGGGATAGAGAATCGTCACCGGCTGTGGGCACTCGGAAAGCCCGTAGTGTTGACGAAAAACCGGTCCGAACACGTCCAGTGCGTGCCCGAGGGTCTTCACCGGTATCGGCGCGGTGCCGTAGTTGATGCGGCTGATGCTCGACAGATCGTGCGCACCGAGACGGATGTGCTCGAGCAGTCGTGTGATCATGGTCGGCACCAGCAGCAGGTGATTCGCATGCTCGCGTTCGATCGTGTCCAACAGCTCGTCGGGGTCGAAATGCTCGAGAATGATGCTGCAGGCGCCTCGCATCAAATACGGAATCACATAGTTGCCGGCCGCGTGGGTCAGTGGCCCCACGTGCACCATCGAGTGCTCGGTGCCGAGCGCGTACTCGAGCGCGCTGAAGAAGTTGCGCAGCCGGGCATAGTACTGCGCATGTGTGTAGACGATACCTTTGGGTGTGCCGGTGGTGCCGGAGGTATAGAACAGTCGGATGATGTCGCGTTCCGGGTCGACCAGCACCCGTGGCGGGCTGTCGGTAGCGCGCTCGGTCAATGACTCGTAGCTGCCCAGCTCGCTGCCCCGCCAGCCGATG
Organism: Gammaproteobacteria bacterium; assembly: GCA_020444775.1. The sequence continues at coordinate 7,894 of JAGRHX010001052.1, read as the reverse complement.
CCCAGCACCTCGGGCGGCGCGGCGAGCGGCGCGATCGCTTCCCCGATCGAGTCTTCGAAACCGGGGCCGGCAATCACGACCCGTGGCCCGCAGTCCTCGATGATCTGACATTGCTCGAGCGCGCTGTGGCGGGCATTCAGTGAGACCAGTGTCAGACCCGCCTTGGCGATGCCGAGCTGGGTGATGATGCTGTGCGCGCTGTTGCCGAGCAGCACGGCGACGCGGTCGTTGGTCGCAAGGCCGATGCCGCGCAGCGCATTGGCCAGGCGATTCGCCGCGGCATCCACCTTGGCGAAGGTCATGTGCAAGTCGCCGTGACGGAGCGCGGTGTGCTCGGCGTAACGGGCGCCGGCCCAGCCGAGCTCGTAGCCCGCCTCGATGAGCTCGGCATCTCGTGATCTGTTGGGCGATTCGGTCGGCGATTCAGTCGGCGATTCAGGCGAAGGGGTGTCGTGCATCGGGTTGCTTCGTGATCTGGTGGCGGCGGGGCTCGCGGAGCCGAGCTTTTCACGGCATTCTGGCGGGCGTCAACAAGACCCGAGGCGCTGGCCGCCGGCGGTCGCCACGGCCGCGCCGCATGTGGGCCCGGGTCACTCGAGGCAGTCCTGCAGGAATCCACGCCGGGTTCGTTTCAGCGGTGCGAGGGTGGCGGGATATTCACTTCAGGGCATTCAATCAGCACTTGGGAGTCGTCGATGGGGTCGTGGGAGGAGATTGTCGAGGCGCATCGCGAACGCGAGGCGCACGCTCGTTCGATGGGTGGGGCGGAGAAGCTCGCCCGGCGCGCCGCAAGCGGTGTGCTCAACGCGCGACAGCGTATAGACGGGCTGTTCGACGCCGGCAGCTTCCACGAGATCGGCCTGTTTGCCACCTCGTTCCGGACCGAGGACCGCGACAGCACACCCGCCGACGGCAAGATCGCCGGATTCGGCCGCATCCGCGGCCGCAAGGCTGGCGTGGTGGCCAACGATCTGACCGTCAAGGGCGCCTCCAGCAGCGTCACCAACGGCCGCAAGATCGCCTACATGAAACAGGCCACCAGCCGTAACGGCATGCCGCTGGTGTTCCTGGGCGAATCCGCCGGGGCACGCATGCCGGACACCATGGGCGCGGCGGGCATGGGCACGATGGGACACGACCCGACCCAGTACATGCGTGTGCGTGACAATCCCTGGGCCTCGGCAATCCTCGGTCCGTGCTACGGCTCCTCGGTCTGGTACGCGTGTCTGTCTGACTACGTGGTGATGCGCAAGGGAGCGGTGATGGCGGTCTCCAGCGACCGGGTGACCTCGATGGCGATCAGCCAGGCGGTCGACCCGGAGGAGCTGGGTGGCTGGCGCCTGCAGACGCAGGTCACCGGCCAGGTGGATCTGGCGGTGGACACCGACGAGCAGGCCATTGAAGCCATTCAGCGCTTTCTGTCCTACCTGCCACAGCACCATGGCGAGCCACCGCCGCGCGCCGAGGTGCCGGCCGGATCGGACACGGCCGCCGAGCGACTGTTGGACCTGGTCCCGCAGGAGCGCAGCCAGGTCTATGACATGCGCAAGGTCATCGATGCGATCGCCGATCGCGACAGCGTGCTGCCGCTCAAGGATCGGTTCGGCCGGGCCGCGGTGACCGCGCTGGCACGCCTGAACGGCGAGACGGTCGGCTTCATCGCCAGCAATCCGATGATGAAGGGCGGGGCCCTGGATCCGGATGCTTGCGACAAGGTGACCAGCTTCCTGGTCCTGTGCGACTCCTTCAACATCCCGGTGATCACCCTGGTCGACACGCCGGGATTCCTGATCGGCGTCGCGGGCGAACGGCAGAAGGCACCGGGCAAGATCATGAACTACATGCAGGCACTGCAGATGTGCAGCGTGCCGCGAGTCTCGGTGATCCTGCGCAAGAGCTATGGTCAGGCCTATCTGAACATGGGGGGGGGGCGCAATTCCGATGCGGTGGGTGCCTGGTTCACCGCCGACGTGAGCTTCATGGATCCGGCGATCGGTGTGCGCGTGGTCCACGGCGTGGACGCGCACGCCGATCCCGCGCGCTATGCGGCGTTGGCCGAGCGCATGCAGGTCGACAACAGCGCCTACGAGCTGGGCGCGGTGTTTGCCGCGCAGTCCGTCATCGACCCACGCGAGACGCGTCGCTATCTGATCGATACGCTTGACTATCAACGACGCGATCTGCACGGCGGCGTCGGGGCGCATCTGCTGCGTGGTTGGCCCTGCACCTTCTGACCTGGTCTTCGGCCGGACCGTGCCGAGACGTGCCTGGCTGGCACGCGACGAAATGAAACTTCACCGGATGAGTACGTTTGCCGTGTTTCGTATTTCCCGGTATCTCGTGTTTGTATTTCGTATTTCGTATATCAATGAGACGAGCTGGGCGATGAGCTGGAAGAACGAGGTCGAAGAGATCGGGCAGCGCCAGGCGCTGGCGGAGCAACTGGGTGGGGAGCAGGCGGTCGAGCGTCAGCACGGCCGTGGCCGGCAGACCATCCGTGAGCGGATCGACGCGTTGGTCGATCCAGACTCCTTCCAGGAGGTGGGCAAGCTGACCGGCAGCGCGCGCTACGAGGCCGGCAAGCTGCAGGGGCTCACACCCGCGCCGTACGTGATGGGTCTTGCGAGCATCGATGGGCGCGCGGTCGCGGTCGGTGGCGAGGACTTCACGGTGCGTGGCGGCAGCAGCTGGGGCGGCGATCGTCGCAAGGGCGGTCAGGGTGGCTTCGTCGAGGATCTCGCCCACGAGTATCGGATCCCGCTGGTCAATCTGGTCGACGGCGCGGGTGGCACGGTCACCTCGGCGCGACGCCGGGGACACGCAGTATTGCCCGGGGTCGACGGTTTCGAGCGATCGGTGGAGCTGCTCGGCGAGGTGCCTGTGGTCAGTGCGGTGCTCGGCGCCGCGGCCGGTGGCCCGGCCGCTCGCGCGGTGCTGTCGCATTGGTCGGTGATGGTCCGTGGCAACTCGCAGATCTTCGCCGCGGGCCCCGCCGTTGTGCGCCGCTCGCTCGGTGAGCAGCTGGACAATGAGACCCTGGGCGGTGCCGCGGTGGCGGTGGACCAGGCGGGGACCATCGATGACGCGATGGATAGCGAGGCCGAGTGCCTGGCGGCGGTACGGCGCTTCCTCAGCTATCTGCCCGACAACGTCTGGCAGGCGCCACCGGTGACGGAGGCGGTGGACCCGGTGACCCGTGCCGAGGAGAGCCTGCTGTCGATCGTGCCGCGTGAGCGCCGCCGCGTGTACGACATGCGCAAGCTGATGGGGCTGGTGCTGGATGAGGGCTCGGTCTTCGAGCTGTGTCGCAGCCACGGCCGCGGTGTCATCACCGCGCTGGCCCGGATCGGTGGCCTGCCGGTCGGCGTGGTCGCCAACAATCCCGCCCACTATGGTGGCGCGATGGATGTGAGCGCCGCGATGAAGCAGGCGCATTTCGTCGACCTGTGCGATACCTTCCATCTGCCGCTGTTGTTCCTGGTCGACGTGCCGGGCTTCATGGTCGGCTCCAAGGCCGAGCAGGCCGGTACCTTGCGTGCCGGGGTGCGCGCGGTGATGGCAGGGGCGCAGGCGCGGGTCCCGGTGGTGACGGTGATCGTCCGCAAATGCTACGGGATGGCAGGCATGGCCACCTGCAACAAGAACGGCCTGAACCTGAAGATTGCCTGGCCCTCGGCGGAGTGGGGGTCGTTGCCGGTGGAGGGTGGTGTGGCGGTGGCCTATGCACGCGAGATCCGCGAGGCGCCGGATCCGAAGGCACGCGAGCAGGAGCTGGAAGCCGAGCTGCGCGAGTTCTCCTCACCGTTTCGAACCGCCGAGGCCTTCGGCATCGAGGACATCATCGACCCGCGCCAGACTCGCCAGTACGTGCATCGATTCATCGCCGCGGCGCAGTCGCGCATCCTCACGAGCCTGGGGCCCAGCCTGCGTGCGGGGGTCAGACCCTGAGGCACGACCGGCAGGCCCCATTCCGCGTGGCTGCCGTCGATGATAGTTTCTGAGCGGATGACCCATCGCGTGGTGTGATCACCACGGTTGAGCTGACGGCGCGAGCCGAGGAGGATGTGGACATGCAGAGCACCAATGGCACGAGCATCGAGGCATTGCGCGGCGCGCCGCCGGCTTCGCCTGCATTCGAGACGGCCCAGGCGTGGCGTGGGCCGGACATGGCGCGACATCAGCAGCGCTGGCAGTGGCCATTGCAGGCCGCGCATGTGCAGGAGCTGGAGGCCGCGGTGGCGCAGGCCCTGACGCGGCTCGGCGACAGCGACGATCTGCTGCCGCTCGGCCGGGCGGACTTTCCGCTGCCGACGCTCGCGCCACTGCTCGCGCGGATCCGACAGGAGGCGCTGCACGGTATCGGCTTCGCGCTGCTTCGTGGGGTGCCCGTGGATGGACACGACACCCGCTGGTGCGCGGTCGCCTTCTGGGGCTTGGGCCTCTATCTGGGCGAGCCGGTGTCACAGAATGCCAAGGGCCACGCGCTCGGACACGTCAAGGATCTGGGGCTGGACTACAGCCAGCCGGAGGTGCGCGGTTACCAGACACGGGCGCGTCTGCCGTATCACACCGACTACTCCGACCTGGTCTGCCTGCTGTGCGTGAAGCCCGCGGTGAGCGGTGGATTGAGCAGCATCGTGAGCTCGGTGACGCTGTACAACGAGATGCGCGACAAGCGGCCTGATCTGGCCGCTGCCCTGGAGCAACCGTTGTGTCGCTCGCGTTGGGGGGAGGTGAGCAACGGCCAGAAGCCATGGCTGGAAGTGCCGGTGTTCAACGTCTCCGAGAACGGTGTCAGCACCACCTACGCGCGCAGCGCCGTTCGCAAGGTGGCCGATCTGCCCGGGGCACCACAACCGACCCCGGCCCAGGTCGAAGCGATGGACTACCTGGATGCCCTGGCCATGGACCCACAGCTGCATCTGGACATGGAGTTCAAACCGGGCGATGTCCAGGTGGTCAACAATCACAGCATCATGCATTCACGGACCGATTATGAGGACGCCGCGGACTGGGAGCAGAAACGTCATCTGCTGCGGCTGTGGCTGGCCTGTGAGGACGGCCCGGTGTTTCCCGAAGGCATGACCGCGAACTTCCAGGGCACCACCGCCGGTGGCCGGCCCAACGGTATCCATATCGAGGGAGTGCCACTGAGCACGCCTTTGGATGCTTGCTGAGGGGGGATTGGAGTCGGCTGGTGCAGCGGGTGTCGCATACCGGGCACCCGCGTGAACGACACGCCTGACCGGACCCCACCCCAATCGACGTCGCGCGTCACGAAGGGGCCGTTACCCGACCTTGCCGCAGGATCTCTCCGTCAACGTCGGGCCCTCACAGCTCACGATCTCGTAGATGCAAAACGGGCGTGGCGATTGGGGTGGCCCGGTCAGCGTGACGCGTACAGTGCTGGGAAAATCCGTCAAGGTGATTTGCGTGTCGATGCCTTGCTCGTGGTAGACGACGCAATACGGCGGTACCCCGTTGCCGGGTGATCTGCTGGCGCACCAGACCCGCCTGACCATTGGAGGCGGATCCATTTTCAGGTGCTCGCGCAAGAAGTGCCTGGAGAAACCGATGTTCAGGCTTTCCAGGTCTTCGGCTTGCTTGTCGCAATGGGCTTGATCGTCTCGCTCCAGCTGCACGATACCCGTCGGAACCGCGCTGGACAGGATGACAGACAAACGCTTTCGCTGACTGAGATGGTTCGCGCTATTCGCAATACGCGCAGACGTTGATGCCGTCCAGGGCCAGGGCGCACTCATGGCGGGCTTGCGCTGTTTCGACGAGTGGATTTTCATATCGGTGTCGCAATCAGCCCTTGCCACAGCTTACCCGAGATCAGTCGCCTGCCGCCTCGCGGCCCGTGCATCTTGCTTGTCGCACGCCGATTGCATCCATCTCGGCGTACCGATCGCCCCTGCCCGATCGGACCCGCCCGTCTCAGCCATGGGCGGCGCCTCGTTCATCAGCTGCGGTAGCTCGAAACGACGCCGCGGTAGCCCTGCGTGAATGAGATCCGTATTCTCTTCGAATCAATGTACCGCGAGTGAGGGCGCCGGCGTCATGGTCACGAGCGCGCCGGACCTCACCTGGAACCGGAAGTAATCAACGAAGGAAGCATCGTGAAAGCGTTATCTGGCATCCTCGTGGTCGATATCAGCCGGGTCCTGGCCGGTCCTTACTGTGGGCAGCTGCTCGCCGACATGGGCGCCGACGTCATCAAGGTGGAGTCGCCGGAGGGCGACGAGAACCGGCGCTGGGTGCCGCACATGGCCGACGGCGAGAGCTCCAACTTCATGAGTGTCAATCGTGGCAAGCGCGGCATCACCCTGGATCTGAAATCACCGGATGGGCAGGCGCTGCTACGACGGCTGGTGGAGAAGGCCGACGTGGTCATCCAGAGCTTCCGTCAGGGTACCGCCCTGCGCCTGGGTGTCGACTACGAATCACTCAAGGCGATCAATCCCGATGTAATCGCCTGCTCGGTGAACGGCTATGGTGGCAAGGGACCGCTGGCCGATCGCGCCGGATACGATCTCATGGTGCAGGCCTTCTCCGGAATCATGTCCACCACCGGCGAGGAGGGACGTTCACCGGTACGCATCGGTGTCTCGCTCAACGACATGTCCACCGGACTGATTGCCTACGGCGGCATCCTCTCTGCGCTGTACGCAAGACGCGATGGCGCCGGCGGCCAGCATGTGCAGGTTTCCTTGCTGCAGTCGGCGGTGAGCCTGCTCGGCTATCACGGCGTCGGCTGGTTGCAGAACGGTGTGGTGCCACGCCCCGAAGGCACCGGTTCATGGCACCTGGTGCCTTATCAGGCGTTCGAATGCCGTGATGGCAGGTTCCTGGTCGGCGCACCGAACGATGGGGCGTTTCGGCGCCTGTGCGAGGTCATCGGCCGTCAGGATCTGGCCGCCGATCCGCGCTTTCGCACCAACGCGGACCGACTCGCGAACAAGGCGGTGCTCATCGAGCTGCTCGAAGCGACATTTGCCGACGGTGACAGGGACACCTGGGTGGATCGGCTCGATGCCGCCGGGGTCGCCGCCGCGCCCTTGCACACCGTCGACCAGGCGATGAGCCATCCCCAGGTGCTGGCCAACGATCTGGTGGTGGATGTCGAGCGGCCGGATGGCACGCCGCTGAAGCTGCTGGGGATGCCGTTCGCGCTTTCCGGCACACCCGGCTCGCCGTCGGGTCACCCACCGAGGCTCGGTGAGCACACCGAGGAGGTGTTGCGCGAGGTGTTGGGTGTGGATGAGCAGGAGATCGCCCGGCTACGGGCCGCCAAGGCCATCTGACGGTCCTCGACCGAGCCCGCACCGGGCCCGGACCGCGGATCCACGTACATTGACGAAGTGCCGTGCCTACCGGTAGCGTCAACGGATCGCTTCACCGCAATCGGAGGATTGTCCATGAAGGTCGGAATAGCCCTGAACATGCTCAGTCAGGCAGGTCGTCCGGACGCCGCGGTACTCAATGAGCACATGCAGCTGGGCGATCTCGCGGAGCCGCTCGGCTTCGATTCGTTGTTCGCGTTGGAGCACCACTTCACCGGCTACGCCATGTCGCCTTCGCCGCTGCAGCTGTTGTCCTACTACGCGGGCCGCACCAGGCGTATCCAGCTCGGCACCTCGGTGATCGTCATCCCCTGGCACGACCCGATTCGCATTGCCGAGCAGATCGCCTATCTGGACATCCTCTGCGGCGGACGCTGTCTGTTCGGATTCGGCCGTGGCGCCGCGCGAACGGAGTACGAGGGTTTTCGTATCCCGATGGACGAAGCGCGCCCGCGGTTCAAGGAAGGGCTGGAGATCGTTCAGCTGGCGCTGACCCAGCCGAGCTTCGAGTACGAGGGCGAGTTCTTCAAGATCCCACGCACCTCGAT
>JAGRHX010001051.1 GCA_020444775.1 Gammaproteobacteria bacterium | reverse complement strand
CGGTGGACGTCGTGCTGTGCGACCTGAAGATGCCCGACATGGACGGCCTCGACGTGCTTCGAGCCTGCCGCCGTCTTCGGCCCCAAGCCGAGTTCGTCCTCATGACGGCATACGCAACCGTCGGCACCGCGGTCGAGGCGCTCAAGCTCGGCGCCTATGACTACCTGACTAAGCCGTTCGAGCCTGATGCGGCGCGAGCTGTGCTGTTGCGGGCACTCGCCCGGGCAGCTTCCACGCACCCCGACGCGGATGGAGAAACGGAAGTGCTCCCAGGCGTCATCGCGCGCTCCCGCTCGATGCAGGACCTCGCCGACTTGATCAAGCGGATAGCCGACAGCGACGCCACGGCGCTCCTGCTGGGCGAGACAGGCACCGGCAAGGAACGGATCGCGCGAGCAGTTCACGATCTGTCTCCTCGCTCTGCGCGCCGCTTCGTTGCGCTCAACTGTGCGGCGGTGCCAGCCGAGCTGCTGGAGAGCGAACTGTTCGGGTACGCGAAAGGGGCATTCACAGGCGCCACCGCCGAGCGCAAGGGGCTGTTCGAGGAAGCGGACGGCGGCAGCCTCTTCCTAGATGAGATCGGCGACATGCGGCCGTCTCTACAAGCGAAGCTGACGCGCGCTCTCGAAGAGCGGGCGATCCGCCGCGTCGGGGACTCAAAGGAGCGCCCCGTCGATGTTCGGCTCATCGCAGCCACGCATCGCGACCTCGAAGCGATGGTCCAAAGCGGCACATTTCGCGAGGACCTCTGGTATCGTCTCAACGTCGCGCTCGTGCAGCTTCCTCCGCTGCGCGAGCGACGGGATGACATCGAGCTCTTGGCGCACCACTTCTTGCGCCTGCAAGCAGAGCGCACGCGAGGCCGCAACATCAAGGGTTTCGCCCCGGCAACCCTTGAGGCCCTCACAGCATACGATTGGCCTGGCAATGTCCGTCAGCTTCGCTCGGCAGTCGAACGCGCCTGTGTCGTCACCCGCGATGAGAACATCGGCGTTGTCGATCTGCCTCCCGAGGTGCTCCGAGGCACCCATGGCACCGAGGAAGATCCTTCGCTGTCGCTGTGCACGTGGGCGCAAGCCGTGGAACGTGGCCGAGCCGACGTCGGCAGACGCTACTTGGAAGCCCTGATGCGCCGCTTTGACGGTCAAGTCGCCGAAGCCGCTGCCCAGGCCGGCGTGGAGCGCGAGAGCTTCTACCGCCTGCTCAGAAAGCACGGCGTGGACGCCGGTGCGTTCAGAGGCAATACGGGCGACGCAGGCCGAAAGTAACCGATACAGTTACTTCGAGACCGATGCAGCCACTTCGCTTTGGACCGGGGCGGAGCGGACAAAGCCAGAAGCATTGTAATTACAAACGCTTTGGCCAATCGAGGGCTGGTGGCACGATGCTTGCACACGCATGCCTCCATGGAGGTTTTCATGAAAGTGGCTGCCGGCATCCTCACTACCGCCCTCATTGCTGCCTCTGGATGCAATTCCACTAAGGCGGAGAGTTCAGTTCAGACCGACCCGGCGGAGACCGCGACCAGCGCACGCGCCGGTGAACGCGTAACCGTGACGGTCACGGGCCAGGGATACGAGCCCAGCTCGATCGATGCCGCCGCGGGTGCGCCCCTCACGTTGGTATTCAAACGGATCAGCGACCAGGGATGCGGACACGAAGTGGTGTTTCCCGATCGGAACATCCGTCGGGAGCTGCCACTCAATGAGGAGGTCGAGATCACGCTGACTCCAGCCGCAGATGAACACATTGCTTTCACCTGCGGCATGGGCATGCTCCGCGGCAGCATCGTGGCAACTCGGTAGCAACGATGCTCTACCTGTTCGCCACGCGCGCGGCTCTGATCGGACTCACCGCTTGCGCGGCGGTGGCGCTGTTCGGTGGGTGCGCGGGCACCTACGAGTCCGCGGTCCGGCACGACATCGACACCGTGCGCGCCCGCCATGATTGGCCCGTCGATACCAGTGGCAGCGGAACTGCTCTCTCGCGAACTCAAGCCGACTCGCTTTCGACCGGGGTCCGGGCCTACGTTGCTCTGGCGCTGCAAAACAACCCCGAAATTCGCGCCGCGTTTGAGCGTTGGCAGGCCAGCGTGCACCGCATCTCCCGGGCCCGTCGGCTGCCAGAGCCCACGCTGGGGTTTGGCTACTTCATTCAGTCTGTCGAGACGCGGGTGGGTCCCCAGCAAGCCCGTATCAGTCTGCAACAAGCGTTTCCCTGGCCGACGAAGCTCACCGCTGGAGCCGATGCCGCCTCGGCACAAGCCCGCTCCATACAGCGGAGGTTTGAGGCCCAGTCGCTCATGATCGCGCAGCGGGTGGCGACCGCCTACTGGAGTCTCTGGCAGATCCGCAGCACCCGCTCGATTCACCAGCAACATCTCGAAGTCGTCCGTGGCCTCTCCGAGTCCGTGAGAGCTCGAATATCGACCGGTACCGCTATGTTGGCGGACCTTCAACAGATCGATCTCACGGCCGCTCGTCTGGAGGACAACATTCGGGGCATGGATGAAGCCGAGCGCGTCGCAGAAGCTCAACTGCGCGCAGCGATTGGCGTGCAGGGTGACCTTGTCGTCCCCACTGATCAGCCGCCCTCCGATCCGGCGTCGCCGAGTGAGAGCCGTGAGGTGCTGGTCGCCGCAGCGCAGGACCACCCGATGATCACGAGCCTCGGCTTTATGGCTGCAGCGGCGGAATCCTCCGCACGAGCAGAGGCTGCCGACCGCTACCCGAGCTTCACAGTGGGCGCAGACTGGATCATCACCGGCGACGCGGTGATGCCCGGCGTGGCCGACAGCGGCA